>JACDFK010000022.1 GCA_013815795.1 Candidatus Babelota bacterium
CATAGAACACCAATGGGCTCCACTTAAACATCATATTAGAAAAGCGCTTCCCAGTTGCAAGCGAAATCTCTATGCTGCAGCAGAGCATGCTTTTGATGCAATCTCTATTCATAGATAAATTGCTATAAAAGGTATACAGTACTTTTTAAAGAGGAAAGTCTTACGTAGAGAAGAATTCGTATCAAGGTTGATTCTCACATAAAAGTTAAGTGATGCTAGATTGTATGGAAAGTAAAGGGTTTTAAGAAACGAAAACCACAGTAGAGACTATTGTTATACAGATCGATGTGTAAACAGATCGATCTGTATAACTGAAAATAAGGATTGAGGCTCTTCAACGAGCTCTTCTACGTACTGATGATTAGAAAAAGAAAATAGGCAATTCTAACAATGACAGTTAATTAAACTCATTATGAGTACTGTCTTTACGAGAGTTACCATTGTCTATTGTATATCATATCTAGGGGAGCATTCTTTGAAAAGCTGCTGAATACCTTTTATGAAGTGGGAGAGCATAGTATATTTCTGTGATTCTCATACCTGCTCTTGTATTCTATTTTTAAACATCTATTGTTGATCGATTTCTTCAACCGTAATGGTTAGAGGTTTTTCTTGGTCAGATCGCTTTTTAGAAGATTTCGACTCGGTTGTTGTTCTTTGAGCTTTCTGAGCTGATTTTTCACCTTCATCTAAGGATGAGTTTTTGTCATCTTTCTGTGAAGATTTAGCTGTTTTTTTAGAGAGTGCTGAGCCAGAAGAACGATTAGAATAACTTTTACCGGTTTTTTTCCCCTTGTTTTCATCTTGTTGTTGTTGAGAAATTTCTTCTAAAGTACGAACTGAAAGCAGCATTTTTTCCGTCATATTATTTATCAATCCATGAGCTAGTTTACGATTTTTAAAGCTTATTTTCATCGGCTTATTAAATGAAATCGAATCGAGAGTATCGGCTATCTCTTTTCTTAATCGAGCAGCTTTTTCGTACAGTTTCCTTTCAGCAGTTCCTGGCTTAAAGTTAAGCGCGCCCACTTCTCTTAACGCTTCTGCTGCTAACCGACTCTCTTCTGCTTCATTTTGAGCGATATGCTTACTAAGGTCTGGTGATAAGGTGTAGGTTTTTTCACCTACTTTTTCTAAAAATTTATTGGTAGTATTTTCCACACTGGTTCTTGCTGTTTCAATAGCATTTCTTGGTGTAAAAAGTGTAGTAGTTACTTTTTTTTTCATTTTTTCTGCTGAAATACATGTTCCTGATGCGCCAATAAGTAGTACGCTTAAAATTTTCTTCATAAAAATCTCCTTTTAATTGTTTCAAATATCGTTGTTGGATGGTAGTGTATAAGAGTTGGTGGAAGCTTTTGCTGTGACACAAAGGGTACCGGTTTAGGTGAGGTGTTGTCCTTACAAAAGGTTAGATCCGGTCGGTTCTGCACTGCTCTACGTAGTCTCAGTTTAGTTTTATTTTTATATAAATTGCAATAATTTTTATAATTTTAATTATTTAATTAATAAAATAATTAAAATTATTAGCTCTTACACGAGAAGATCCTTTTTTTGTGGAGGTCTTCCCTTCTAAAGAGGATTGTCTTCAAAGTAAGAAAGAGCATGTGTAGAAAATATTTTAGTATCGAGATGGGAGTTTTTGTGGGTGAGTCCTGTTAAGGATGTTTTTATGACCTAAAAGATTCTAAGAAGACTTTTTAAAAGGACCCTGCAAAAGGCATTGCCTTTAAAAATACATTGCATTTAAAATGCATTGCCTGTAAAAAACATATGCTTTATGGGAGGCATTATAGTGGTTGTTTTTATATCGCCCAAGGAAAAATAAAGAGCTTGAAGAAGGATGGTTACTAGAGTTTTCATACATGTTATATAATCTTATCATGAATAAGCATTTTATGAGCTACCCGTTCAAATAATGGCGCTGCAATAGCGGAAGCAAGAAGACCTTTTTTTGCAGTTTCTTTTAGGAATACTATGACAACACGCTTATAGGACCCCTTTTCAATAATGCCCATGAATGTAAAAATATGGCGGGTAGGATCATATTTTCCATTCGTTATTAGTCGAGCTGTTCCTGTTTTTCCTAAAACGGTATAGCCACTAATGCGGGCTTTTTGAGCAGCTCCTTTATCGATAGTAGTAATAAGAATCTGCCTTATTTTTTGTAGCGCTTCTGGCGTGAAAAAAGGACCTTCTTTATAGGCAGGAGCGTCGGTCTTTACCAGCCGTGGTCTTATGAGAAACCCATCTGCGTTTGCTATCATGCACGCAGCTTGGCCTAACTGCAAAACAGTAGCTCTAATCTCATAGCCAAAGGAAAGTGAATTAAGAGATGCTTTTGACCATTGAGAAGGAGGAGTAATAAAACCGGGGTTTTCACCAGGAAAAATGCCCGTTTTTTTTCCAAATCCTAGATTGCGGTAATGAGTATATAAAGGAGTTCCAATACGATGAGCAACTTTTGCTACCCCGATGTTATTTGAATACTGGAGAACTTCAGTAAAAGGGATAAGACCGTTGGATCGTGTGGTGTTTACGCGAATACCTTGAACAAACGTAGTAAGCCGATTTTCACAATCGATAAGTTCAGTAGGGGAAACAACTTTTTCTTCAAGTGCTGCAAGGGCTAAAAATGCTTTGATTACGGATCCCAGTTCATACGAATCGGTAATAATACGGTTTTTTGTAAACGATTGATCGAGAGAATCGGTGTTATTCGGATCGAAATCCGGATAGTTCGCCATTACAAGGACGTCGCCATCCTTTGGGTCAAGAATAAGTATCGATCCATTTTTAGAGCCAATCTGCTTTACGTAATCTTTAAGCTCTTCATAGGCAAGAAACTGTAAAACTCCATCTATAGTAAGAGTAACAGGACTTCCTTGGGTGCCCTCTACTTTTGTTTCACGCTTAAAATAAAAATTTCCAAATCGGGCATCTTTTTCTAATAAATAGGTAGTAGGGTTTCCGGCTAATCTCGTATTGTATATTCCTTCAATACCGAATAGTCCCTTGTTATCGATATCTGTTATCCCTATAATGGGGCCCATTGATGTTAAAGTATAAAATCTTCCTGGCTCTTTGAGTAGTTTAATATCTGGCTGAGCACTTAGTTTTATTATCTCTAGTTCTTGAGGTGAAAGTCTCCTTTTGATATACATAAAATGGCTACGTTTATTTTTTTTTAGCCGTTCAAAGGCTTGCGGAAACTGTTTTTTTAAAAAGAGAGTTATTCCTTCTTCATTTTCAAGTTTTGAAGGTGTAATAAATGCTGAGATAGAATCTTTATTAAGCGCTAAAGGTTGGGTGCCCGTTCGATCAAATATTTCCGCACGAGGTGGCGTAGAGGTGAGAGTCATAGCATACTGTTGTTGTGCTAGTGCCTTAAAAAAGGGCGCTCGAGTGATCTGTATAAGATACAAGTTGAAAAGCACAAGCATATACAGAATAAAGAAAAAGAAAAAAACGATGATAAGCCGTGAATTAGAGTGGCTGTTCATCAGGAATCATTTTTATTTGATCTAATGTTATTTTTTTCATATTTGAGTGTAGTGCGAACTCCTTGATATGAGCGAGGTCATGGCTTTCCTGAAGAGCTTGTTTAAGATCCTGTTTTTTCATAAGGAACTCCTGTCTCTTCTTTTCATGTTTTTGTTTTTCATAGGAAAGCGTTTGAAGATTTGCTTGATGATAAAGGTAAAAAAAGAGCAGTATCAGTTGAAGTCCTACACAAAGAATAAAAAAACTGTTTTTTTTCATAGGCGGCTCTTATTGGTAATAGTATTTTAGTTCATGATAATAATTATATGCCAGTAACAGAACTTTGAGTAGTTTTTTTTACTCTATTTAAATAAAATCTTCGATTTGTTAAAAAAAAAGCCTTTTATAAATACTGCTTTTAGTTTTGTTCCGATTAAATATTTTTTTGAAAATATCTTTACGGGCCATTTTTTTTTATAGTATCTTTAGGTATAGAAATAAGCGATGAGAAGTTTAAAAGAGCAGTAAGAAAGGGGTATCTTATCTTACTGCCAGTAGAGAGAGTGTGGGGATGTATAGAGTGCTTACTACGTGTAGAAAGGCGATCAAGGATAGTAAGATAGAGTTCATGGTTGTAAAAATATACAGAAAACAATAAAAGATACTAAGGTAAAGGAATACTAATGAAGGCGTATAGTACAGTTTTTCTAAGATTTCACATGAGTATAATGCTAGGAGCCTGTTTTTTTGGCTCTCTTATAGGTCAGCCTGCATGGGATGATACCTTAAATCTTGAGCAGATAGAATATCGCTTAAAAACCGAGAAGATAACTGCTGTTTCGAAACTACAAAGGCACTTAAAGAAAGATTCTAATACCACGAGGAAAGCTCCGGGATCGATGAAGTTAGTGGTGCTTGAGAGTGGTCTACAAGCTGTTTTCAAACCTGATAACTATAAATCGGTGAGTGGAACAGATGAGTATTGTTACGCCGAAGTTGCCGCCTATAAAGCGAGCAGGGTTATGGGCAAGCGCTTGGTTCCACCGACAGTAATCCGTGAGATTGAGGGAAGACCTGGAAGTCTTCAGTTTTTTGTTCAGCCAG
This sequence comes from Candidatus Babelota bacterium, assembly GCA_013815795.1. GTDB lineage: Bacteria > Babelota > Babeliae > Babelales > Babelaceae > PRDV01. The sequence continues at coordinate 4,588 of JACDFK010000022.1, forward strand.
CAATGAAGACAACCACAATCAATAAAGCAAAAATTGGTCCTAAAGACCAGTCGGATATAGAAGTTTTTTATTTTGTTTTTGGACAATGGGATCTTCATAATGGAAATCAGATTATAGCAGAGAGCAAGGGAAAAATTTTCGTTGCTCTTATAGATAATGCAACGATGATGCATGTTCAGAAGATTCTCTATGGTCATCATGCGTTTATTAAAAAAGGATACGATGCGAATGCTCGTTCTCAGGAAAAAACACCCTTCCCTTTCGATCAGGTTAAAATCGCTCGCCGTAGTAATTTTAAGGATCTTTATCCGCTTTTCTCAAGGTTTATCTCGAAATATAGGATCGAAAAAATGGAACGAAAAAGAAGGGTTCCTTATATAGTATGGGATAATGCTTTATGGTTACAGCATTATAAGTTTAAGGGACAAAAACCGTGCTTTACCAAGACCTATTATAGATCCACATTGAATGCATTAAAAGCTTTAAATAGAGAGAGTCTGCTTTATATATGGCAAGAAGGTCTTTCTGTAAACAAAAAATTTGAAGAACTTATCGATCTTACCTTAGAGCGAAGAGATCAACTGGTTAAAGCAGCTGAGACCTCTGGAACGATACTTGATGATACTTTATAAGCCCTGCATAAAGAAGCTTATGTATAAGAGGTGTATTCAAACCCTGAACGGTACGGATATACAGCTTTTTTAAGAGAACCCCTCTTTTGGTAAAGGCCGTAGTAAAGGCGATGGGGTTTTAAAGAGAAATGTAGAAGAGCTCACGCCTCTTTTGTGTGCGTGAGCTCTGTATGTAATTAGTATAAGATAAAAAACTAAAATTCTTGTTGCATTGAGAAATGAACTTCGTATAATTTCTCTCGAAGTCGTTTATCACGATCAAGTTTGAATCCCCAGTCGATACGGATTGGTGCAGGATTTTGCAACCTAATACCAAATCCTACGCTGTGTCTATATCTAAATCGATTATTTGTTAGTGCATTACAGTTAGCTGGTTGAGTAAGTCGTAATTTTTGGTCAGGGTTTAATGGTGTATCCCATCCTGCACCACCATCATAGAAAAGAACTCCTCGTATTGAGTTATCTTTCATTATTGAAAACACGAGCTCAGCGTTCACCCAGAATGCTTTTTGAGCACCCACAGAACTTCCAAATATTTGAGGACCGATCTGTCCAAATTCAAATCCACGTACCGTCCCTGGTCCACCCATATTGTAAAGATCTCGATAAGGAATAAGCTTATTGCCTAAAGGCTTAACATATCCTGCATGGCCGTGTAAAAGGAATATAAGGTCGTATTCTCCAATAAGTGGTGTAAGCCACGTAGAGTCAAAGTCAGCTTTAAAATAGCCGATACAATTGCCCGGTGTAGGAATACCAATAACCGTAGAGAAATTCCAGTTATATCCCTTATTGGGGAGTATGGGGTGATTACGCAGATCTTGACCTATAACGGTAGTGATACGACCATTTGTTCCCGATATAAAACGTCTGTTTATAAAGGTTTGTAAAAGATCCGTTTGTGCTTCTCGTCGGCCATTTCTTTCTGCCCGTAGTTCATTTTGAAACTGTATTCTCTCAAATCCAGCGGTAACTGAGGAAAATATTGTCGGGCACGATGGAAGTGCAAAAGTAACCTGTACATCGGCACCGGTTGTTTTTTCTATCGGAGGATTATTGATATTGTTAAAATCTTCGTAGATCATTCGTCTATGATAAAAACCGACACCTCCGCCAATAGGGCGATCGAAAAGCCACGGTTTAAAGAGATTACAGTCGAAGCTGTGATCTTGACGGGACCATTGTGCATTCATATTTGCACGGATACCTGTACCAAAAAGATTGCGATCGCTTACTCCCGCTCCTATGCTAAAAGAAGTGGAGCTTGATTGAGGATCGGCTCCTCCAAATCCAAGGCGACCAAAGAGCGATCCGGTCGGTTTCTCACGTAAGATAAGATCAAGGTCCACCGTATCTTGAGACAGCTTATTGATTTTCCATTCAGCTCCGCCTGCAGGATCAAAAAATCCTAATGCTTCTACTCTGCTTAATGATGCATCCATCGCCTGGGTGGTAAGAATTTGCCCTTCACAGAGTGAAAGCTCACGGCGAATAACGTAGTCTCGGGTTTTGGTATTTCCTAAAATATTAATTCGATGCAACGTAAGCTTATTTCCTAAATCTGAGTTGAAGGTGATGTCGACCGTCTTATCTTCGAAATTTGGTATAATAATCGGTTCGATATCAGCATAAATATAGCCATATCGGCCCCAGGTAGCACGAAGAATATCAAGAGATTGCCTCACCAGATCTTTAGAATATAACTGTCCTGGTACAACCGGCAAGTGAGGAAGTATCTGTTCTTCGGTAAGAATATCATTTCCTTGAGCAGCAACGTTTTTAACCGTATAAAGATCACCTTCTTCAATGATAAAGGTGAGGGTCATGCACTGTGTTTGTTCATCACGATCAATAATAACATCGGCTATACGGGCTGCTAAAAATCCGGCACTTTGGTAAAAGTTTTCTAATACATACTTGTCTGCTTCAAGCATCTCTTGTTGAAAACTTCCTGCTTTACTAATGAATCCAAAAAGCCAGTCTTCTCTGGTATACATAATGCTTCTTAACTGCTTACTTGAAAAGAAGGTGTTACCTTGAAAGCATATACGCTTGACTACCGCTTTTTCTCCTTCGTTAATACAAAACCGGGCGATATAGGTGTTATTTTTAGTTGGCTGAAGTTCTGCACTGATCGCTACGTTATGATAATTTTTTTCTGCATAGAGTGTTTTAATCTGTCCTGCAAAGAAGCTCAACTCCTCCTCATCAAATGAGGGAATTTCTGAGATCTTTAATTTTTTATCTATTTCATCGCTTGAAAAATTGGCATTTCCTTCATACACTATCGATTCGATTTTCTTTTTTTCTTCTACCGTAATATGGAGGATAATTTCTGTATCGGAAAAATCTTCCATTTCAACGATAACGTTATTAAAATAGTTAAGCCCATAAAGATTACGAATGAGGTCTGCTGTTTTTGCAGGATTAAAAAAGTCACCGACTCTATAAGGAATACGAGCATACAGCGCTTCTTGTGTTACTAGTTTGTTTCCAGTTATGGTAAGAGCGCGTATTTTTTTACGCGTGATGGTATCAGGGGCCTTAACGACAGGCGCTGAAGAGCTCTCTGGAGAGAAACGTGAAGGAGCGGTATGAGTGTTCGAAGAGGGAATTCCTTGTATAAACGGGGTAATAATAAGTAAAAATACTCTACATGATCTTGAGTGAAACAGTTTTATTTTCATATTTTTTCCGATGTCAGTTTTGTTGACGTCTGCTATTTAGTAGTGATACTATAATACTATTTTTAGTAATTTTGGCTAGGTATACCATGAAAAAACCGATAAATTTTCCTTATTTAATGCTTTTTAATACATTAACCAATCAGCGAGAAAGGTTTTTGGTCCAGGATCGATCAGTTGCTCTGTATGTCTGTGGAATTACACCGTATGATTATGCTCATCTTGGACATGGACGGTGTTATGTTACTTTCGATCTCCTCTATCGGTTTTTAGGGTTTCTGGGCTATACGGTAACGTATTGTCGCAATTTTACTGATATTGATGATAAGTTACTGCGGCGTGCTGAAAAAGAGTATAATGATCCCCAAGAGTATGGGCGTGTAGCTCAGCGTTTTATAGAGAGTTATCATGAAGATATGGATGCTCTGGGGTGTTTGAAACCCGATTTTGAACCGCGCGTTACCCTCTTTATTCCCCAGATTATTAATTTCGTGAATGATCTTATTAAGTCAGGCAAAGCATATGTGACTCCTTTGGGGGACGTCTACTATAGCATTGAGTCCTTTCCGGGGTATGGGAAACTTTCTAAGCGGACTCCCGATGAGTTGAAAGCGGGAGCACGAATAAGTATTCGAGGAGATAAGCAGAATCCTGCAGATTTTGCCTTGTGGAAATCGGTCGATTCGCTTCCTGGATGGGAAAGTCCGTGGGGTCTTGGCAGGCCCGGATGGCATATAGAGTGCTCGGCAATGGCTAAGGACTATTTAGGAGAGACGCTCGATATTCATGCGGGAGGGATGGATCTTATTTTCCCTCATCATGAAAATGAGATTGCTCAGTCTGAAGGACTCCATAATAAACCGTTTGCACGATACTGGTTACACAATGCCTTTGTGCGGTTAAATCAGGAAAAAATGTCGAAATCTTTGGGCAATTTCTTTACGTTACGTGATGTTTTTGAGCGCTATAACCCTATGGTTATAAGGTATTATTATCTAATTCACCATTATAGAAATCCCCTTGATTTTACCGATGAAGATCTACAAAGTGCAGCTAAAAGTTATCAACGTTTGTGTGTTTTTTTTGAATGCATTGTTCCCGCTTCGGTGGATGAGCTTAGGACTACAGAGTCTCCCTTAATTTTGTCATTACTAGCAGCATTATGTGATGATTTAAATGGAGCTAAATTTTTCGGGATTCTTTTTGATCATCTGAAAGATCAAGGACTTAACGAAGCTTCTCTTGTAAAGAGCCTGCTTATTACTATTTTAGGTCTTACCATGCAGCCTGTAGCTAAACAGGAAGTGATTATTACCCCGGAAATAGAACAACTACTTGTTGAGAGGGAAACAGCCCGTAAAGCAAGGGATTGGAAAAAAGCGGATGAGATTCGAGATTCCTTGCGTGCTTTAGGTGTGGCATTGTGTGATAAAAAATGTGATTAAAGAGGGGACCAAAGACCCCTCTTTTTCAAAGTAGATAACTACTTATCTAACAGCTCTTATGATGTTAGGTCTTACTGGAGTTGCTCTTCGTACTGAACATCCGCATGCAACTATTTCAGCACCGATTCCAAGGCATACCAGGGTCATAAGTAATAAATTCTTCATGAGATCTCCTATTGAGAAGGTTAAACAATAAACTTACATTTTTAATAATAATAGAAAATATTGTATAAAAGCAAGATTTTGATAAATTATTTTCAATTGTTTTCTATAAACATAGTGAGTTTTTTGTAAAAATGGCACTGTACACAGGTATAGACTATTTTACCGTAGCTCTTCGGATCTGAGCATAGGATCTATTCAAATGCTTTTAACGCTTCTTGCATTGTTCAGGACGGCGTTAATCATTTCTTATAGTAAAAATTAGTTTTGTTCTTATTGAGCGACGCACGTATGGAAGAGTAGCTTTTTAGGAGATACGCTTAAAAACATTGGTTATGGAAGAGAGTGGTGAGCTGGGTGAGATCGATTGGTTTACTACTTTCAAAGCTAAAATTTCATATGGAAGCACTCAATCCTTAGTAATTACCACGGCTTATAGAGAATGTATCCAAATAGTAGAGCTGTTTTCTGATTTTTACAAACAGGTAATGTACCATCTGATGAACGCTTAGTGAATACGTCGACTTAAAGAGCGAATAAAGCTGCTCTTTAAGTCGACGTATTAGTATTTGAAAGATCGTAAAGCCTGCTTTTTTCGCTAAAGTTTTTAACTCAAGAGCGTTTGTATCTTTTTTTCAAGATCAGCTTTACTTAAAAAACCGGTCTCAGTTGCAACGATCGTTCCCTTTTTTATAAAAAGAAATGTTGGTATTGAAGAAATTCCGAAGTGAGCTGCAAGATCCCGAGCATCGTCTACATTTAGTTTGAAAAACGAGTAAGCATCGCCATGCTCTTGTGCAACTTCTTCAAAGATTGGTGTCATATGCTGGCATGGTCCGCACCAGGCTGCATAGGCATCAATGATAACCGGCTTTGTTGATTCTTCAACTCCGCTTTTGAAATTTTCCTTGGTAATATGTGGGATCATTGTAGTCCTTTTTTTTGAGGGTGATTCTTATTTCTTTATATCATCAACAACGCAAAAAATCTATGAAATGAGTTTTTGAAAAAAAGTTTAGTCAAACTATTGCTGTTCTAAGGCGGTCTTTCTTAGACTGAAATGACAGAAAACCTGGAATGAGAGGAAGAGTACTATGAAAATACGTATATGGTTGTATAGTTTGATTGGTATTGCCTGGTGCTGTGTGGGCGGATCAAGCGCTTTTGGCTCAGAGTTAGATGACTCTTTCACAGAGCTGCGTTCAGAAGCAGAAAATATGGTGAATGAGGTTGATATTAACCGTAAAGTTGTTTCGTCAAAGCGTTTAGTTCGGGCAGCACTAAAACATTTAGAAAAGGTCTCTGTTGAAAGAGCGTGTAACGATTTTATTCGGAATGCTATTTGGCGTGAAGGCGAGCTCTTTATATCTATCTTTACTGATGAAGGAGTGTGTTTAGCTCATGGTGATGATCATGAGCAGATCTGGAAAAGTATAAAAAATGTTAAGGGAGTAGGGGGCGGACCTCTTATTACTGAGATGCTTTCGGTGGGTGCTCGAGGAGGACGAGTAAGTTATCTATGGAATAATGGATTTCGATCGGCCTATGTGAAAACCTTTGTTAAAGATGGAATGACCTATGTAGTCGATTGTGGTTTTTACCCAGAAAATAGCGAATTTGCGACCAAGCAGCTTGTAAAAACCGCTATTTCTTATTTTGCCCAGAATGGAAAAGAGGCAACATTTGCCCTCATTTCAAATCCTAATGGCCCTTTTGTAAAAGGCGATATCTATATGTTTGTCTATAATTATAAAGGGGTGAATGTTGCTCATGGTAATAATGCTGCGCTGGTTGGCCAAAATTTAATCGATTTAACCGATTCTCGAGGTAAGCCTCAAATAAAAGATATCATTGATGTTGCTAAGAATAAAGGAAAAGGCTGGTATGAGTATGTATGGAAAAATGAACCTAAGCGTGCGTATATAGAAAGAATGGTAGATCCTAGCACTAAAATTCCTTATGCAGTGTCGGCCGGCTACTATCCCAAAATCACACTTCCGCGAGTGGAAAACTATGTAAAGAGAGCTATTGGTTTTCTTAAATCGAATGGCGCAAAAGAGGCCATGAGCGAGTTTTCAAATGTGGTGGGACAGTTTGCTATTGGTGGCTTAGGCATTATGGTTTTTAATTACGAGGGAAAGTGTCTGGCCAATGGTATAAACCCTGCGTATACCGGTCAAAATTTGTTGAAATTAGAGGATGATCAGGGCCGTTTATATGTTCGCGACATAATAGCAGCCGCTCGTAAATCGGGTAAGGTTCTTCTTTCTTTTGCATTAGCAAATGCTACCGCTATTATCTATGCTGAAAATGTTGAAACTCCTGATGGAAAGTACATTATGGCATCGATCTACTATCCTTCTTCCAAAATCTCTTCAACGCAAACGTTGGTTAATAGAGCTTTGGATTACTTTAATGATAATACAGCTGAAAGTTCTTTTGATGTTTTTAGTGGTCGTAGTAGTAATTTTGTGCGTGGAGATCTTACTGTCTTTGTATATGATGAAGAAGGAACTCGATTGGTAAATGGACCTCAGAAATCACAAATCTGGGAAAACTATCTGAAATTATCAGATCAGCAGGGTAAGTCGATTGTAAGTGACCTCATAGCCATTGGTATTAATGGTGGAGGATGGGCAACGTATCAGGTGAGAAATGCTCGACGAAGGATATACGTAAAAGCAGCATCGAAGACTTTAAAAAATGGCGATGTGAAAAACTATATTATAGGGAGTGGTTATTTCCTTTAGAGATCTGCTGGTCTGTCGTATGCACCCTTTTAAGGGTATGTATACACCACTAGTGACCTATTTTAAAATGCCTGTAATTTAAACCTTTTTTTATAATACACCTGTATGAACTTCTGTGGTATAAGAAATTTTTCTGGTAGCTCTAAATTTTTGAATTTCTCTGTTCAGATGAGTCTTTTAACTGACATGATTATAAGAAATAGTCCGCAAAGAATGAAAAAAACCCCTGAAAATTGGTTAATATGACGAAGGAAAGAAGGCTTAATTCGTGAACGGAAATGAGCAGCAAGAGTGCTTAAGGAGATAAACCAAAGCCCCGATCCACAAAAAACACCTAAGCAGATCAGGGTTGCTTGTGTGATGTTGTTATGCATAGTATCTAGACCGAGAGTTGCAAAGACTGCTAAAAAGGAAACTATTGTCATAGGGTTTGTAAGTGTTAAAAGCATCGTTTGAAGAGTCGTCAAAAGAAAGCTCGTACTTTTAAGTGGCTGATTAATCGAAATAGGTTTCGTTTTGAAAGCTTTAATACCTAAAAATATAAGAAAAAGGCCTCCCACGCAGTAAATATATTCCTTTTGATTTATAAGGAATGAAGAGAGAGCGGTTAACCCAAAGGCAGCTATCAGTGCGTAAAAACCATCTGCTATAGCCACTCCCAACGCAGTAGCTATACCTGCATAGTGACCTCTTATCAGGCTTCTTCGTATACATAACAAAGAGATTGGTCCTATAGGAGCTGCCATACCAATTCCGACTATGAGCCCCTTGTAAAAGTATAGTTCATTCATATGAGTAAGGGGTAATGTTCAAATCCTACAAGACGACATTCAGGTTGTGGAAGAATATCAAATTTTTCTCGTATTAGTTCTTGCATCGTTCGAGCCAGAGTAATAATATCGGTGGTGGTTGCTGTACCGTCGTTAACGATCATATTTGCATGTTGATAAGAAACGTGAGCTCCTCCTACCGAGAGTTCTCCTTTTATGCCACTTTTATCAAGGTAATAGGCGACATAGATCAACTTTTTATCAAGATGAGCTACTTCTTGTGGATAAAAATTTCTAAAAAAACTGCCACAGGTAAATGCGTGAGGATATCGTTTGTATCGATGGCGAATCATCTCTTCGCTGCGGCCTTGAGCATGAAAAGTAGTAGGGGTATCTGCCTTCTTTACTTTAAATGTTGCATTTACTAGATAAAAATTATTTTCATGAAGCGTTGAATAGTTATATCCAAAATTGAACCAGCTTTCATCTACTGCATGAACGGTCCCATCTCGCTTGTCTATAACGTGAGCACTTACTAAAAAGTGGCTTAAAAGAAATTCGTAATAATGGATATTAATAAATACCGATCCCCCCACTGTACCAGGGATACCACTAAATTCTTCAAGTCCTATAAGGTTGTTTTCTAAGCACCACACAATAAGATCTGCAAAACGAACTCCTGCGTCTGCTTGTACCAGATCGTGAGTATCGCTATAAGAAAGACGCTTGATTTTTTTAAGCTGGGGCCGAATAACAAGCCCTTTAAATCCTTCGTCACTTACGAGTATGTTTGCTCCTTCTCCCAGTACGTAAAAGGGCATGTTTACTGTTCGAGCATAGAATAGAACCTGTTGAAATTCGATTTCACTTGTGGGTTCAGCAAAAAAAAGCGCTGGCCCACCGGTCTTAAACCAATTTTTATCGGCGAGTGAAACGGAGGTACTCAGTGAAGGAAATTCTCTTGCTTGATGAGAGCTCGTTTCTAATGATTGATAAGACATCGGCTCCTTTTATGGTGTGTGAGTAGGTGGTGCTGATTTATGAGGGAGTTTTCTTACGATTACATATCCCCCTTGTACGAGTTCTTTACATGCAATGCTGCACGTATTATGGTATGAAGTAACACACTCTTGACAGACGATGATCTGTTTATTGCACTCTGCATTTATACAGTTGCTATATTCATCGTAGGGCACTGAACAGTGAGTGCACAGTGCTTTAATATCATCAGTAATTTTCTGTGCAATACGGCCGTCGAAGACATAGTTTTTTCCTCTAAAAAATCCATCAGGAAAAGCTTCAGTATAACGATGTATGCCGCCTTTAATATGATACACTTTTTTTGCAATCTGCTTTATTTTAAGATAAGCAGTAGCCCGTTCACAGCGTACGCCACCCGTACAAAACATAAGAACCTGTTTATCTTTAAATAGTTCACTATTGGTATCGATATAGGCAGGTAGTTCTCTAAAAGTATTAATAGGAGGAATAATAGCATTCTTAAAGGTACCTATAGCTGATTCATAGGTATTGCGGGCATCGAGAATTACAAGATCATCAGGGCTACTCTCTAGCAAAGCATGTGTTTCTTCAGGAGTTAGATACATCCCTGAATCTCGAGCATTTACTAGCATAGGGTCGATGCCAAACTTTACAATCTCTTTTTTTACTATGACTTTAAGCTTTGGAAAATGATCTTCCGATCCTTCACTTTCTTTAAAATCGATATCGTGAAAAAGCTCATTGTTTTTCATGAAGTTTTTATAGAGCTCTATGGCCTCTCGAGGACCACCAAGAGTTCCGTTGATGCCTTCATGTGCAATAAGGATTCTTCCTTTTAGGTTGAGCTTTTGGCATAAGGCCTTTTGTTCTGCAACAGTTCTTTCAGGATAGTCTATGTGAATGTATTTATAGTAAAGAAGTATGATTCCCATGATAATGTCACTAGTGATCTGGTTGAGTTTTAACTATAAAACTTTATATAAAGTATACTCTTTTTTACTCATATTAATAGAGGGGTGGCAGAGGTATGAGCATCCTTTGTATGAATCTACAATGAGCTAGAAGTAGTCTGAAAAATAGTGATAATATCACTGTAGAGCATTCCATACTCTTGTGTGCCTACGCATACAGGTAAGCAAGAAAATGTAGCTTAATCTTTCTAAAATGAATCATGTAATAATTGTATATTCATTCTGTATGGTTTTTTAAGGAATAGGCATTGTGGTGTTTGTAAAAAAAGGGAAGAGACAGATTTCTCTTCCCGGTGATAGTTACTTTACGCAAGCGCACGTCTGTTTGTGACTCTGCCAATCTTGTTTTTGGCATTTTGCAGAACAGTAAAAGGTTTTTTTGCAGCGGGCACAATGTTTAAAGGTCCAGCTTTGCTTTTCATAGCGATTGCATTTAAAACAAGATCTATAGAATAAATTGGCCTGTTTTAAGCAGAAAATTTTCAGCTCTTCTATATCAGCTATGAAGCTGGTACTATCCGGCGATAGTTTATTGAAGGCTTGTGTAACAGAAAAACTGTACTCTTTGTTAAGTGATTCAGTAGAAGGAACTCCTTCAAAATCGGTAAGGGTAGAATAGATATTTTTTTGAATTTCCATAAGAGTTTCAAGAAGACGAGTAAATGATGCAGGATCTATATTTCCATTTCTTACAGCAGTTAGATAGAATTCTTGATTTTGAACAACGAGCGGAATAGCTCCTTTCTTCATAAGGAAAATGCTGGCTATTATACGTGCAAGTCGTCCGCTACCATTAAGAAAAGGATGTATGAGGGTAAGGCGAGTATGTGCATAGCTCGCTAGTTCAAAGCAACTACAGTTTTTCTTTTCCATATTGGAAAGTGTTTCAAGGTAATCATTCATATGTACTGGTACATCTTGAATATCAGAAAATCGAATCCAGCATTCATCATAGCAGTCGAGTTCCTCTTTAGTTAAATACTGGTCGAGCCTCTGATCTTGTGGTAAATCGGACGCTTTTTCATGAGTAGTAATAACTAGTGCTTTTATTTCGGGATCTTGCGCAGCTAAAAAATTTTCGTCTATGGTAAATCTATCCATAAAAATATTCTTATCTTTCCACTTTCCAAGATTATAGTTTTTTACACTCAAGATAGTAAGATCGTCAGGATTAAGATCATGCATTAAAAGAGCATTTATTTTTTGTAGATCAGATAGAGTCCAGCTCTTAATAGGCTTATTTAGAAGCACTACCTCGGCGACTAGAAGAGCTGCCCAGAAATTTAGATATTCAATTTTTTGTTTGGAGCTCAGCGTGCTGTTATGCAGAAGATCAACTAATTTTTCTCGAGTGATTTCACCCTCCGGCATTTCTATTTCCGGATGAACATTAAAGTAATAGTATCCTGGAAAACGTTTGAGAGGTTTTGTATTTTCTTGTAGGGGAACAGGTAACTCTTTCTGCATTCCGTTCAAGAAAGACGGGAGTAAAAGAGTTAATGCGAGTATGTTTTTAAAAAGATTCATTATTTTTTTCTTTCATTTTTCCATTGGTGAGTAGTGTATTTGGTGTCCAATCACCTTTTATTGCACAATCCCGACAACAGGGACATAATGTATGTTTTTCAAAAGTATTGTACTAAGGGAAACTTTATAAAGTTAGTATTTATATATCAAGTATATAATTTTAAAATAATATGTCAATTTCATTGCATACTATTAAATAAGCAAGGAGAAGCCTGAGAGGAATTTCAAGAGAATGGGATCTGGAAGTAAAGATATCGTATTTTTTAATTCTCGTTAAGCAAACTATCTGTTTTTAGTTATATTGTGTGTTTAAATCGGGATTAAACTGAAAAGTTTCATCCCAAAACATCACGTTTCAAAACCTATCTGTCTGCTGTGTGTAAGGGGTGCTTCAGGCGACAGATGGTCTTCTAGGATTGATAATCTTTAAAGAAAGGATATGCTAAGCTAAAGTGAGTAAGTTGCCGAGCTGCTTTCATTATTTATAAGAGTGAAAGAGGTTGGGATTTTCATATAACTATCTCATTATAGTTGTTATCACATAAAGTTTGTTTTAGGTAAGTAGACACCTATATGGTTGTACGTAGGCTTATTTTATAAGCTTTATAAGAGGTTATGGAATAAAGAAACTTATGAAATCGAGTTTTTTAAAAAGAGCGGACGATCTTTTTTTAGTGAAGAAGAGAGTACAGATACTGAAAGTTAAGATATAAAAAATATAAAGGGAATTTCTTATGAAATTATTGTTATCATGGATACTTGATCATATTGGTCTTCATAAAAAAGATGTAGATATTTCATCTTTAGTAAAGCAATTAATTGACACCACTGCTGAAGTTGATGGTGTTGAGTCTTTGTCTCTTGATCAAACACTCTGGTATGCGGTGTCTGTCATCGATATTTCTTTGGACTATACCGTGGTCACCTGTCCTGAGCTACAGCGAGAGTTTAGTCTCTCTGCACGTAAAGATGCGGCGGTAGGGGACATGTTTTTGATGATTCTAGATAATCAACCCCGATGGGCAACTCTTGTTGATAGTGGTTCAACAAAAGACGGATTAATGCCACCTCTTTTCATGTCATCAGAAGCTCTTGCTGGGTTGTGGCGAAATACTTTTGAACCCGAAGATACAGTTATTATTATCGATAATAAGGCAATAACGAATCGTCCGGATTTGTGGGGACATCGAGGCTTTGCTCGAGAAGTTGCTGCTCTGTTGGAGGTACCTCTTAAGGATGAAGAAAGTTTCTTGAAAAAGATTGAGGTTTTAAAGAGTGAAGGATTATCTCTTTCATCAGTATCTTCTTTTGAGCTTGAGCGTACTTCTTATAAAGAGCATGAAGAGCTTCCCTGTAGGGCACTGGCGGGGGTTTTTGTCTCGCAGGTGCAGTATAGGCCTTCCAGTCTGTGGATGGCGTTACGGCTCGCTCGTGTAGATGTGAGACCTCTCTCTTTGCTGGTCGATGCGACAAACTATGTTATGTTCGATATAGGTCAACCGATGCATGCTTTTGATGCCGATACGTTACATCAAAAAAAATTGATTGGCCGATTTGCAACGCAGGGGGAGACTCTTGCTTTATTAGATGGTACTGAAGTTTCTCTTCATGAGTCAGATTATGTTATCGCTGATGACAGAAAAGTGCTTTCGCTTGCTGGAATTATGGGGGGCGAAGCATCCAAAGTGCAATCGAGCACCCGTTCTTTAATTTTAGAATCGGGAAATTTTCATCCTTCAATGGTTCGTCGTACCGCAACATCTCTTAAAAAAAGAACCGAATCTGCAACTCGCTTTGAAAAAAATCTTGATCCGTTTCAGGCTGTTAAAGCGGTGAGAAGGTATCTCGCGTTGATGGATAATGAGAAACTGGGGTATACCGTTGCAGGACCGGTACTTGCACTCGAAGACTCTATACCTAAAAAAACCATAGAAGTAACACACAACGATATTGAACGGAAAATCGGTATAGAAGTTCCTAGGGAGCGTGTCACCCAGATACTTGAAAGTATAGGTTTCGGTGTTACGAGTACTACGGATTCTTCAGCTAGCTATATCGTTTCTGTTCCTTCATGGCGCGCTATGAAAGATATTAGCATTCAAGAGGACATTATAGAGGAAATCGCTCGATTTGTTGGATTTGATGCTATTGTACCGCAGTATCCTCAAAGAGAGATGATCGCTTTTGATACGCGTAAAATTGAGCGTACCAGAATGATTAAAAAGTTTTTTGCTTTTGCATTTTCCATGAATGAAGTTCAAACCTATGCTTTTTTTGATGAGGAATTTTTACGTTCTATTTCGTATGATCCCCAAGATACCCTTAAAATCGCTAATCCCTTATCAGAGCATTGGCAAAGGCTGGTAACGTCGTTGATTCCCAATCTTTTGCGTTGTGTACGGGATAACCATTTTGAGCAGGAAAGCTTACGTTTTTTTGAGATAAACAGGGTATGGTTCTTTGATGAAGGGGCCCGGGAAGAGCAGGAGTGTGTTGGTATCTGGTATGAGAAGAAAAAGCCTCTTGATTTTTATGAAGGAAAGCACCTTCTTACTGAGCTTTTTACTATGCTGAATATATCTATTGAATGGCGTAAGCCGAAAGGTGAGCTTGAGCCATGGTATCATTCTTCTCAAACAGCTCACCTATGGTATGAAGACAGACTTATCGGGACTGCTGGTAAAGCGGATGGTTCTTTTTTACGCACAATAGCTGAAGGCGAGGCTTTTTTATTCGAGCTCGATGCAAATTTCTTGTTACATGTTGCTACTCAGCCGCCTGTTTATACACCTAGTCCTAAATATCCTTCAACCGATTTTGATATAAGTATACTTATTGGCGTTGAACATACCGTATCTTCCTTAGAGAAACGTATTAAGGATGCTGATCAGTTTATTAGTTCAGTGGTATTGATTGATAGGTATGAAAAACCTGAATGGTCTGGAAAAAAATCACTTACGTTTAGATGTACTGCGTATGATCCTGAGGGAACACTAACCAAAGAGTCTATCGATAAAATCTGGAGTTCAGCCATTAAGCAGATACAGCAGATGGGCGGAGTTCTTCGATGATGTCTCGTGATAAAAAATATTTACTTCTTTTTTTATTAGTACTTTTTTTAGATCGTGTAAGTAAAGGATATGCTATCAGGTGGTGGTGTACTGAGTATATGGTTAACTCCCTTCTTTCATTCCATGTGACCTTAAATAGAGGTATTTCGTGGGGTCTGTTTAATTATGGTGATACGATTACTTTCGTGGGTATTACTGCACTTATACTACTAGTGACGGGAGTTTTAACTTTTTCCGCCTACCATAAGCATCGGCAAGGAATTCCATTCTACGGGGAACTCTTGGTAATTGCTGGTTCCTGTTCTAATATTTTTGATCGTTTTTTGTATGGTGGAGTCATCGATTTTATTAGTGTTCATGTAAGAGATTTTTTATTTCCGGTGTTTAACGTGGCAGACTGCTTTATAGTTTTGGGTGTCTTTATTATGTTTAAGGAGCTTTTTAGTTCAGATGAATAAAGTTTTAGAAAAATGTATCTCTTTCGTTAAAAAAGTAGTTGCACCAACATTCTGTTTTTATTGTAGGGATTATGGAGACGATATGTGTTGTCCTGACTGTAGAAACCTTATAAGGCCTATTTTATCAACAGAAATTCTTATTGACGAACATTATTCAGTAGTAGTTCATGCTGCGTCAGCTTATGAATATCCTTTAAAAGCACTTGTTAGAGCACAACAGTGGTCAGATTATACTGCAACTGTTTCTCTGGGACGTCTTATCTGGGATCATTCTATTCTACGACATATTTCCTTTGATTATCTTGTCCCTCTCCCAGATTTAACTCGTTCATTGGCTACGGGTAGCAGTTATAACCCGTCATTGGTAATTGCTACCGAGATCTCTCGCTTAAGCGGTAAGCCGGTAAGTAGCTGTTTGCAGCGTGCGAAAAAATCATCTACTACTACCAGGTTATCTGATAGTAAGAATCAGGCATTTACCTATGTTAAGGGTGAAGTAGATCTTCAAGGAAAAATTCTTGTTATCATTGATGATCTTATGATTACAGGATCTACTATTCACACAGCAGGGAACACCTTAAGAGAAGCCCGGCCAAAGAAAATAGTCTCTCTTGTAGGATGCCGTGTTCTATAAGTTCTAACTTAGAAAAAACCTAAAAAATAGTTTTAAATTTAAAAAAAACGTGCAGTAGTTCTGTGAGTTATTATTTTAAAAAGTTTTACTTTTGATTGTATGTATGATTCTACTTTCCAATTGATCGGGGGAAAATGACACTTTCCGGACAAGGTGCTTGTGGTGCGTACAGTTCGCCTATACCAACCACAGAAATTTTAGACCGCTTTTTTTACTAGTCTTTTGCTACTAGAAGGCTCGATTTTTAGTAAGCCTTCTGTTGTAAGAACATAGCATACAAAACTGACGTAAGAAAGTTCTCAGTCAATCTGGTATGCTATCTATGAAAAGGAGCTTTTTATTGGTTATAATAAGTTTTGCAATAATGGTGTTTCTATGATAGTCTTCAATACTAAGGAAAGTTCTATTACTTATGATCATAAAGGAATAAAATATGAAAAAAACTACCATGCTGAGACCGTTTTTTAATGGGGCTCTTTTAGTATCATCTTTGGCTCTTTTATCTGCGTGTGATTGGTTTAAGCAATCCGATACCTGCACTTCGTGTGTATCCTCTCCTGCAGCAACAGGAACGGGAACCGTTTCTGCCGATGATGTATTATTGTCGATTGATGGAAAACCGGTAGTTACAAAAAAAACATTCGATGAATTTTATGAAATGGCAATAGCAAGCGATCCTCAAAGTCAATTTGGTCCTGGAGTAAGTCAAAAGATTTACAATTACCTAGAACAGGCCGCTTTGATGGATGCGAGCATCAAAAAAACTAAAAAAGATCAAGATCCAGAATACAAAAGAAAGCTTGACCAGGCTTATGAGTTGGCTCGTGCAACGGTAAATGGCGAATATTTCCAAAAAGAAGTTCTTGATACTATTGACGTGTCGGATAAAGCACTCGAAGCTTTTTATACGGAACAGGTGGGTAAAAATCCTGCGTTTGAAAGACCTCCTTTTATGAAAAAGGCTGGTGGTATAAAAGTAATGGGTGTGCAGTTTAATGATGATAAATCTGCTAAAGACTTTTTAGCTAAGGCAACAAAACCTGGTGCTGATCTTGCTGCTCTTGCAAAAGCTGATAATAATAGAAAAGTAGAAGATTTAGGGGTTATTACAGCACAATCTAGAGCTGATCGAGCTGTAGTAGCAAAAGCAAAAGACATGCAACCGAATGCTGTTGAAAAAGTAGATTTATCAAATGGTAAATTCATGGTTATTAAGACCGTTGGCCCTCGTCAAGCCCCTGAATATATGAGCTTTACTGAAATAATGGCAAATGAAGATCTTAAGAACTATTTCAAGCAGGTTAAGCAGTCGACCGATTTCCAAGCTGCAATGACAAAGAGACTTGATGATATCAAGAAAGACGTTAAGATAGAATCAAATACAAAGTATATTGAAGAAAAAGAGTCTAAGCAGAATGCTGAATTAGAAGCTTTAATTAAAAGCATGAGAGGCTCTCAGGAAGAGCAAGGAACTGCTGCGCCTCAAGCGCAAAAGGCTCAATCTGATAAGGCTGCCACGCCTAAAGCAGAAAAGGTTGAATCTGCTAAATCTATGTAAAGAGAAACAATAAGAGAAGCTAAAAAGAGGGGATGCATGCATCCCCTCTTTGTGCGAAAAATAAGAGAGTTCTGTGTAATGACGTTATACGGTTAGTTAATTGATAGTGATGTGGTAGAAAGGCCGAACTTCGTAACCATAGAAGAGTATGTATGAAAACTATACTAAAAAAACAGATTTTTGCGCTTGTTCTTCTTTCTGTTCCCTGTATCGCACTAGCGACAGCATTAGAAAAGTCGGTGAAAAACATCGTTTCAAAAAATTCCCTCGATGATCTTAAGAAAGATTTAAAGCCAAAGGTTATGATCGATAAGGTACTTGCAATACTGTACCATGCAGGCGGGCCTACGCTTATTTTACAGTCGCATCTTCGTCCTGATTTAAGTGATTCGGTGCCTACGTTAAAAGAGGTAATTGTAAAGGAACTGGTATTGCAGCGTGCAAAGCAGCTTAAGATACCTCTTTCTGAAGCTGATAAGGAGCGCCATTTGGCACGAGCTCAAGAACAGCTGGGTATGACACGTGAAGGTATTGAGGATTTCTTTAAAGAGCGCGGATTAACGCTCGAAGAGGCTAAAGAAGAGTTAGGAAAAATATTATTAATTGAGATGACGGTAGACCATGTTGTTCGAAGTAAAGCATATGTCTCTAGCAGTGAGATTGAGGCTTATCATAAGAAACATCCGATGGTTTACTATGAAATTAAACAATCATTTATTCCGTATACTAGTGGATCGAGAGCTTTACACAAGATTATGATAGATCGTGATATTGAGTCGGGTGAATCTCTTACTAAGTATACCTGGGGCAACTCTGTTACTATAAAGGCAGAGGATATTGCACCGGAAAAAGAACATATTAAACAGTTAAAGCCAGGAACTGTTATTTTTAGCCAGGAGACCAGTGAAGGAATATCTCTTTTGCAGTTAGTGTCAAAGAATGAGATACCTTTGAGTG
>JACDFK010000081.1 GCA_013815795.1 Candidatus Babelota bacterium
TGAGCTCTCATTAACAACACTCAAAAGGAGTATCTATGCCGAAAATCACTGCGCATCAACCGGGAACATTTTGTTGGACCGATTTAGCAACAACCGACGCTGAGGGAGCTAAAAAGTTCTATACCAATCTTTTTGGGTGGACCTTTGAAGATACGCCTGCTGGTGAAGGCATGACGTATACTATGCTTAAACTTGATGGAAATGAAGTTGCTGCTTTAAGTCAACATGCTGACCAACCTCCTCATTGGAATACCTATATAGCAGTTGAAAATGTGGATGAAACCGTTGCTCAAGCAAAATCTCTTGGAGCTCAGGTTTTCATGGAAGCTTTTGATGTGATGGATGTAGGCCGTATGGCTATGATACAAGATCCAACGGGTGCAATGGTTTTTCTATGGCAGCCTCGTAAGCATGCTGGTTCAACAATAGTAGGAGAACCAGGGGCCTTATGCTGGACCGAATTAGCAACTCATGATAGAGAAAAAGCTTCTGAATTTTATACGAAACTGTTTTCATGGAAAGCCCTCACTAACGAAGTTAATAATACTACCTATACAGTATTTATGAGTGGCGAAAAAATGGTTGCAGGTATGTTTTCTATAGATGAACAATGGAAACAGGATATTCCTTCACATTGGGCGGTTTTCTTTGGGGTAGAAAATTGTAAAGAAAGTATTGAAAAAGCAGTTTCAACGGGTGGCCACGTTATCGTTGAGCCTACACCTGTTGAAAATTTTGGATGCTTTGCTGTTTTACAAGATCCTCAAGGAGCTACGTTTGGTATCGTTGCAATGGGCGGAGAAGGCTGTAGCACAACAGAAGAGGGCGGCGGTTGCTGCTAAAGAACTCTAGGAAAAAATAAGTCTGTTTTCTACCTACTAGCTCACTGTGGTGGTATTGTAAGTAGATAATAAAGCAGTTTATTCTAATGTAAAGAATAATCTGTCCACGTTAAGACAGAATGATAAGATAGTAGAAAAGTTCCTTTATGAAAAACTGGTTTCATAAAGGAACTTTTCTACTTTTGTTATAATCAGTATAGTGCGAACTCACTGGAAAAACAGGAAAGTGTTTATAACCGAGTGTAAATACAGAAGGAGAACTCTCTGTTTTTCTCGTGATCTAGAAAAAACTATTGTTATCAACGTAGAGAGCTTCTTTACTCATCACTTAGAGTTCTTATTAATAGTTACTACTAACCTGGTTTGTTGTATGACTTTTAAGAGTTTTTAGAAAGAGGTGTACGTATTCCAAAGCAGGCCCCTTGAGGATCTTGTACAAGAGCATAAAACCCAAAACTTTCAGTATACGTAGGTGGTATAAGAACTGTGTCACCCAACAGTTGAGCTTCTTTCACCGTTTTTTCACAGTCTCCTATCGGGAATATAATTTTAGCTCCCATCGCGCAATGAGAAGGGTAATATTTTTCCATTTTTCTGGGAATCAATGATTTCACTCTGTTCTATACCTTTCCATTCATTTTCTCCTCTACTTGTTACAATACTGGCAACTTCTTCATCATAAAAGATAGCTGATTGGAGGAGATTTTCTACAGCAAATTCAACCCAAAAGAGGGAAGGTGCCTTTCTAGAGAGGGGAGACTTAGTTTTAGTATTCGATTCCAGTTAAAAAAGAAGTCCTGTTCCTTTTGGGCCCTTTAATGAAGCTATTTTAGATCCATCGCGTAATGAAAGAGGAGCATTGAAAAAGTAGGGTCGAGCTTCAAGTTTTTGTGCTCGTTCATAGAGTTCATTAATATTTTCAACCGAGACTGATATGATCCATTGAGGAAAACCAGATTGGTCTACAGATGCAGTTCCTATTTTTCGGTTATGAGTGAGGTCATAGAATTGAGTGCGAAAATCGTCTTTATCAGGTCCGATGAAGGTATTTCGCCGATCTCATCCAAAAAGGGCGCCATGAAGTTTTTTAGCTTCTAAAAAACTTTTAGTTTCTATAAGATTAGTTGTTTAGTTTCTATAAGATTAGTTGTTTAGTTTCTATAAGATTAGTTGTTACGAGATCTACTTCAAAAAGGGCATGAAGGTTTGAGTTAGTAGTTTTTTCATACAATCCCTTTTTTTAGTATAAGATGATAGTAAGCTGTATAAAGAGAGTAAAATAAAAACTATCTTTGTGCTTATAAGTCTATCAAATTAGCTGCTGTTTTACACAGGTGTTTAGTTACATAGTAAAGGAATTGAGGTCATTAAGGTATTTGCTTCTATTAGAATAGATGGATGAATTGAATTTTATAGAAAAATGATGTATAAATAGAGCTACTCATAAAGCTGCATTTTATTAGTAAAGAGTCTTTTCACAGAGTGTAGGAATCTCTTTTTTTCAGGAAGTCTATTACTGATGGCGCAGGCGATCTTAAAAGAGTGACTTTTATTTTATTTAACTCATTGAGGAGTCTCTATGCCAGATATTCTTTTACGTATTAACAATATAAAAAAAACGTATTACGGAAAACATATAACAATCGAAGCTCTTAAAGACGTATCTTTAGATGTGTATAAGGGCGAGATACTTGGGCTCCTGGGCGTTAATGGAGCCGGGAAAACAACGTTATCATCTATTATTGCGACGCTTCACCCTCCGACCTCGGGCGATATCCTTATGAATGGGAAATCTATTTATGAAAATGTTATTGCATTTCGATCTCTTTTAGGATTTTGTCCGCAGAAGCCTAATTTTGAACGTACGCTCAGCATCGAAGAAAATCTTCTTTTTGCAGGTCGTTATTACCTTATGCCTGAAGATCTTATAAAAAAGCGGATTGCGGAGCTTCTTGATCAGTTTGCATTAGCTAAATATGCCAAAGCTACTCCAGATATTCTTTCAGGTGGTTATAAACAGCGGTTACTGATCGTTCGGGCACTTATACATAAACCTCAGTTGGTTATTCTTGATGAACCAACCGTTGGTCTTGACCCTCATATTAGAAGACAACTATGGGATGTTATTCTCGGGCTTAAGAATGAAGGGGTGACGGTACTGTTGACTACCCATTACTTGGATGAGGCAGAGTACCTCTCTTCAAGGGTCTGTATATTAGATAAAGGTATTGTACAAGCATTAGATACACCTGAGAATTTGTTGAGAACACATCAGAATACCTCTCTGGAGCAAGTATTTATAAATATTACAAAAGAGCAGAGTGAACAGAAGGAGCCCGTAGTATGAACTGGTCGTATTTAAAGGTATTTGGGTGGTTAATATGGCGCAATTTACGAAAAATAAAGAAAGATTTTTTCAATAATGTTATAGATGCTTTAATTGTTCCTGCCGGCTTTATTATTATTAGTGGATATATATTGCCTTATATGGGAATGCCTTCTAATTATGGATCCTTTATGATGGCAAGCACTTTAATGTTAATGTGTTATTCAAGTACTTCATGGCGCGGTGCAAGTAATCTCATTACAGATTTAGAAGGTGATAAAGCTATCTCCTATGAGCTTACTTTGCCATTGCCCTCATGGCTTATTTTTTTTAAATATAGCTGTGCCTATGCTCTGGATGCTATATGCCTTAATATACTTACCGTACCGATGGGAAAACTATTATTATGGAATCAGTTTAGTTTAGAGCATTTTTCGTTGTTCAAATTTTGTATTATGTATATTACCGTTAATCTCTTTTTTGGATGTTATTCGGTATGGGTAGCGAGCTGGGTCGATGGTATTGCAGGATTTTCCCGTTTTTGGTTGCGTTATGGCTCACAAATTCTGTTTTTTAGTGGCTATCAATTTTCGTGGCTAATTCTTAATAAAGCTCTGCCTAACTTTTCCTATATTAACTTAATAAATCCTTTTGTATATGCTTTTGAAGGAGCACGTGCAGCCCTTTTAGGGCAAGAGGGCTCTCTTAATTTCTGGGTTTGTATGGGCATGTTATGGTTATTTATTGTTTTCTTTACTCTTATGTTTATAAGGTATTTCAAGAAAAAATTAGACTATGTATAAAAGAAGGGCACGGGTAGTATGAATAATCAGCCACCTTTATCGGTTAAAAATCTTTATAAATCCTTCCAAAAAAGACAGTTTCCTTGGTGTAAGAAGGTCCCCGCTTTTGTTGCGGTGAACAGTATCTCTTTCGATCTTAGAAAAGGTGAGATACTAGGGCTTTTAGGCAGAAATGGGGCTGGCAAAACTACCACTATTCAGATGTTGTTAGGAACTATGATTCCCACTTCTGGTACTATATCCTATTTTGGTAAGGATTTTTCTGATAATAGATCTCTTTCGTTGGAAAAAGTTTCATTTGCGAGTACGTATGTTCGGTTGCCGGGGCGATTGACCGTCTATGAGAATTTAGAGTTTTATGGAAAGCTGTATGCAGTCTCCTACTTAGAGTTACGTTCTACTATCGATCGTTTACTGAGCCTTTTTGGTATAAGTCATTTGAAGAGCAGAAAAGCAAGTGCTTTATCTGCAGGTGAAATGACACGAGCTATTCTTGTAAAGGCTTTTTTGTCATCACCTTCTATTGTTTTATTAGATGAACCTACCGCCTCACTTGATGCGGATATTGCTTCTGTAATACGAGACTTTGTTCTTGAACAAAGAAAACAGCAGGCTCTATCCATTATTTTTACTTCTCACAATATGGATGAGGTAGCTCAAGTATGTGATAGGGTAATTGTGCTTAAGGACGGTACTATAATTGATGATGATACTCCGGTGAATTTGGCGGCACGGGTTTCCCAGACTCGTGTATGTTTAGTAAGTGATGAACCTTATAAAATTCGAGAGTATGTTACAAGGAAGGGCTTACACTGCACTTTGAGCGGGAATGCTGTTACCATTACTGTTGATGAGCATTCAATTGCACCTTTTCTTGTAGAGCTCGCTAACAACAATCTTTCGTATACCTACATTTCGATTGAAAAACCATCGCTTGAGGACTATTTTTTACAGATCACTCGAACCACATAAGGAGCTTTTGTTATGAAATGGCATCGTATTTATGCTTTATGGAGGCGAAATCTTACGCTTACGTATGGGGGAGGGATAGACCCTCTTGTTGATCTTTTTTATTGGCCTTTATATGACATTTTTTTGTGGGGTCTTACTGCTGTTGCTTTTAAATCGGTTGCGCCACTTAATGTCTCTAATGTATGGTTAATAGCTCTTGCTTTGTGGCCGGTCTGTTATCGCGCGAATCTCGATATGAGTTTAAGTCTGCTCTCTGAACTGTGGTCTCGTAATGTAGTTAATCTTTTTGCAACACCACTTGAGATACATGAATGGGTAGCTTCATCCATGCTCTTAGGTCTTTTTGATGCTACGGTGAGCTTTTTATATGCGAGTCTTGTAATTTATCTGCTGTATGGATTTAATGTATTTTCTTTAGGATGGATTTTACTACCTTTGGCTCTTCTTTTGATGCTTTCAGGTTGGACAATCGGTCTTTTTACTGCATCCTGGTTATTGTATTCAGGGCAAAAATTGCAAAAATTAGTATGGGTATTCGGTTGGTTTTTTGTTCCTTTTAGTGCTCTGTTTTACCCCTTGCAGACACTTCCTTCCTGGGCATTCTATATAGCAAAGGCTGTACCAATGAGCTATGTGTTCGATGCATTAAGAACCTTTGTAAATCAAGGATCTCTACCAATGGTAAATCTTTATATCTCTTTTGCCCTAAACTGTTTTTATTTGACTCTTTCATATCAATTTTTTAAAAAGATGTATCATGCAAGTAGAGTAAAAGGTCTCTCTCGGTTGGAATCTGAGTAGAGTTTTAAGACATTGATATCTGAAGATTCTATTGCCCAGAGAGGTAATTAAAGTTTTTTCCCTTTAGAGGCTAGTTTTTCATAGTGGTCTGTGAGAAAGAAGTAGAGGTCTTCGCTAATATTCATGTAGGGGTATCCGATGATTTTTTTTGTGCCTGTAAGGCTTTCGTAAAAACAGGTAAAATGTTGGTATGCCCGTCGCTCGTCAAGCTTTGGTTTCGTTAGAAGATTTTCTCCCATTAAAAATTTGTAAAGATCTAAAACAATTGGCCCGTCAAAGCGGTGTTTTCTAATTTCAAACCATGAAAGACAGAGATTCCAGTACTTTATCTTCCAAGATTTCGGAAGATCGTGCTGCTGAAATTTTAATTTATATTGCTCGCGGGCGGCAGAAATAATTTGCGGAAAGTAATAGGTAATAGGACAATAGAGGGAAATTT
>JACDFK010000023.1:0-19603 GCA_013815795.1 Candidatus Babelota bacterium
GTATAATAGTGTATAATATAATATCATTTTTCACCTCTAGTGTATCAGAAAATCAGATAAAATACTACTGGTTGATTACCTGGGGCGAGGTAATCAGTTACTGAGGATAATCTTTTCCTATGCTACACTGAGAAGCAAAAAGTAGATCTCTAAAAAGACTTCTAAATGGCATTCATTGCTAATCATCGGCGGTACACAACCAGAGATAAGCGCACTCTATCTGAGTCGATTTTTCTAGAAGCATGTTCGTTGTGGTTTTCCTATGCCTTCACGTAGTGAAAGGGCACTAAGCACCTACTAGAGCGATATAAAAAAGCTCTCAAGAGGGTCAAAGCACGCAGAGCTCTTGGTAGGGAGCTACCACGAGCGTATAAGATCTGATTGTGTTATAATTATACGAGAGTCTAGAAGAAAAAACTGAGGATAGTATGGCAACCGTTAAAAGAAAATCTGATTTCGAAATACAGATGTATGAAAATGAGGCTTGGAATCGGTCAGAACTTATCTGTGGAATAGACGAAGTTGGGCGAAGTTGTTTAGCAGGCCCCGTGGTTGCTGCCGCAGCTATTTTAAAACCGTATGCTACTCATAAGTATTTAAAAGACTCGAAACTATTAAGCCCGGAACAACGCGTAGTTGCCTATACATGGCTTATGAAACACAGCATATTTTCTGTAGGAATCGTTCATCACAGAAGTATCGATACTCATAATATTTATCAGGCAACACTCCGGGCTATGAAAAGGGCCTTAGTGCAACTCCTGTCGGTAGCGCCGCAATCACCCGAGATTGTTCTCGTTGACGCTATGCCGGTACTTCTGTCATCTATGGATATTTCCATTATCTATTTTCCTTTTGGGGAACGACAGTCTACCTCTATAGCGGCTGCTTCTATTATCGCAAAGGTGACACGAGATCGACTTATGACTCGTATGGATAACGTTATCCCCGGATATGTTTTCTCTAACAATAAAGGATATGGTACTAAGATCCATAAACAGGCACTAGAGCAGGGGGGTTCTAGTATTATTCATCGTATGAGTTTTTCTCCTTTAAAAGAGATGTATGTAGAAAAAAGCGAAATAACTGATACGGATGAAAAGGGCCCTTCATGTACCGAAGAGTGAACAAAAAACAGATTTAAAAAACGTACTTAAAAAATGTATTTAAAAAACCAGATGAAGCTTTATGCCGCAGTAACTCTATCAGTATATCCTCCTACCCTCGATTATAGTAAAAAGGTCTCTGTAATAGATAAACGACTTTTTCAGCGTATTAGCTGAAAAAGTCGTTTTATAGTCTGTGAAGATCTAGACTGTTGTAGTTAAATGTGTAAGTTTATAAAACCTCTTATCTACATCTACCGCATGAATGTTTCTTTTTCCCGTGAGCACATGCAGGTCCTTGCTGGGATAACTTTTCAGCACGTGAGTTCTGGCCTCTATAAGTATAGGAAGATTTCTTAGGGGTTGAACTAGCAGAACAAGAAAATCCTTGCGCTGATAAGGACAGAAGAGATACCATAGTTATCGATATAAAATAGAGAACATTTTTCATAATGAACCTTTCAAAAAGAGTTGTAATATGGCTGAAGCCTATCATGGTTAAGTAGCCATTTCAAATGGCACAACTCTAGAGAGTCGTATGATCTGATAAGGCTACTGGTCAAAATTATTATACAAATAACCATTATTTTACATAGGAGTGTTCATCCTAAAGAATTTGATTTTTTTTATTTTATTTATAGTATGAGTGCAAAGATAAGGAGTGACTATGGATAATAAATGCGAAATTCTTTTTATAGAATCTTCTGTGTGCGCGGGATTTCCTTCGCCCGGAGAAGACTACACACAAGGACCTTTAAATCTTAATGAACTTCTCATTAAGCATCCAGCCGCGACTTTTTTTGTGCGTGTAAAAGGTGATTCTATGACTGGTGCAGGGATTCATTCAGGTGATATTGTTATTGTTGATAGGGCATTAAGTGCGGTTCATAATAAAATTGTTATTGCTCGGGTACAGGGAGAACTGACACTTAAGCGCCTAAAAATAGAGGGTGAAGCTGTATGGCTTTGCCCAGAAAATGCCGCCTTTCAGCCGATGAAAATAAGCTCATCAACCGATTTTGAAATATGGGGTGTTGTAACGTGCGTTATCCATCAAGTGTAAAAAGGGTCTTTTTAGTTGATTGTAATAATTTTTTCGTATCATGTGAGCGGGTATTTAATGCTTCATTAGTAGGAAAGCCTGTGGTGGTCCTTTCTAATAATGACGGGTGTGTTATCTCTCGGTCTAACGAAGCAAAAGCGCTGGGTATTAAGATGGGTGTTCCCGCTTTTGAATGTGAATCTCTTTTTAAAAAATATGGAGTTCGAGTTTTTTCATCTAATTTTGCTCTGTATGCTGATATGTCAGATCGCGTCATGAGAACGCTTGCTGCCGAAGCGGTTGATATCGAGATATACTCTATTGATGAGGCCTTCTTGCACGTTCATTCTACGGAGTATAGTCATTATGGACGTTATTTGAGTGATTTAGTCAAGCAACGAACTGGTATTCCTGTATCTGTTGGTATAGGGCCCACCAAAACACTTGCAAAAGTCGCGAATGTATTGGCCAAAAAGAGAGAAGAGTATAAAGGGGTATTTGATATTACAGAGCATCCTTCTATAGACGATCTATTAGCAGACTTTCCTGTGGCCGACTTATGGGGTGTAGGGTATCGTTATACAAAGATTTTATTGACTGCAGGAATACGTACTGCGCGTGACCTTAAATATACCTCGGACGAATGGATAAGGAAAAAGTTGACTCGTCCTGGGTTGAAAATGGTCTTTGAATTACGGGGCATCGAATGTAAAAAGCTTATGAGTGAAATTATCCCTAAGAAATCGATTACCGTTTCTCGTTCTTTTGGCCGTATACTTTTCGAGCGAGAAGAGCTTTTACGGGCAATAGCATTCTTTATGGTTCGTGCTGCCGAGAAGTTAAGAAAGGAAGGCTGTTTAGCTTCTACCGTTACTGTTTTTATTGCAACTTCTTATTACGAAGGACATAATCGCTATGTTAACTCGGTGAGTTATGTTTTGCCCGTTGCAAGCGCATATACTCCCGATTTTCTCCGTGCAGTGGAGATCTGTTTACAGCGAATTTTTAAGCAAGGGTATAGGTATAAAAAAGCAGGTGTTATACTAACCAACTTTGTCTTGCCTGACCAGATGCAGCTCCATCTTTTTAACCCACTTCCCAATACTCCTAAGCAGGAGACGCTCATGAAAGTATGTGATACTATAAACAGTCGTTTTGGTTCTATTTTATCGTATGCTGTTGTCGGGTTTGATCAAACATGGAAAGCCCAATGCATGAAAAGGTCTCCGCATTATACAACGAGTTGGAATGAACTTCTTGTTCTTGAGATTTAAGGAAGAGAGATAGTTACTGCAGCTCCTTATAACCACGAAATTGCAATTCTTTATTCTAGTGTCATTTTATAAAGCATCTACCCGAGAATGGTAGTATTTCGCAAGCGATCTACGGATAACTATTTTAAGGATATAAGGGCCAGATTACCTGAACCCTTATACCAGTTAATTTAGCAGTAATAGGCAGATACATATACCTTCTGAGATAGTTTTCTGTACGATAAGGGAGGATGTACTAAAGAAATCGTTACAACACCCCGTTTTAGTGCCTGCACCTTAGTTTTCTTAGAACTGACAAGACGCGGTTTTGGAAGGCTTATGTATGCTGTCATTGGTAGTTCCTCTCGTGGTGATAAATAGTATAGTTATCATTGTAGTCTGTTTAAAGTTATTGTCAATAAGCTTATAACTTTTATTTAATAAATTTAAAATATATAAAATTGAAACATTAAATAAAGAGGGTTAGAGAGGTCTTTCAGAGTTATAGCATGAATTTATAGCAACCGACAAGTTACTGTAACTTTGCCATGTTTCTATAAGGCTTACGGATAACCTATGCTGTTCATATAATCTATGAATATATTTTGCAGATATGGAAATCCATTAACTTGCTTTGGAAATCTACCGTTGATTTGTTGTAATATGAACAAAGCCCCCTCCGGGCGGAAGTATTACCTCTATTGTGTACGTATAGGTGTCTAGTTTTCGTAACTTGAAACGCTTTGGAATGGGGGGAAGATCTACAAGTGAGAAAAGTTGGATAATATACTGGTCGATTTCATCTATTCCGGTAAGCTCCTGAAGAGGCTGAGCAGTCATCGTCCCTTGCTCGTCGATACTCAGACGAAAGGAGAGCTTTTTATATATGGGGGTGTCTGTTTTGATGTATTTCTTATGCATACGTTCTGCTTTAATTAAAGCGGGACCTATTTTTTCTTTGTAGGAGTAGTAGTTCCATTCTTCCATTCTTCGTGCAACATGTTCCGGTACCGTACTTGCAGATTGAGACTGCTCTGAAGAACCTCTACGATCTGCATGATAGGAGCCTCTAAAAGCATGTACGAGCGCGGCTCCGGTGATTCCCGATCGACCTATTCGTCCCGTAGAGCTTCCTGCACTCATTTTCCCTTCGGCGGAAGGGCTGGTAGTGGCTATATTCTCTTTCGATGGGTGGTCACCCGCTAAAGAGGGCACAAAATGGTCTTCGGGTGGCGTATAAAGAGCGTTATCAGTACGAGATTCGTCTGTTTCTTCTACATCTACCTCTCTTAAAGGGGTTTCCTTTTCTATGACTGCCGAAGGAGCCGGGTGTAAAGGAGTTTCCTGTTGAACTATACTTTTAGGGGTGGGGAGTACAGCCTTAGGAGGCAAACTCGGTTTGTGCTGAGCGGTCTTTTTTTTAGGGGAAGCTTTTGGGTGGGCTTGAGATAGTACCGTTTTACGAGTTGCTTGTGGCACAGTTCTAAGCGTAGAAGAAGAGCTTAAAGAACTGCTGCTATTTTTTTGTGTAAGAGGTAGGCCGCTGCTGGAGGGAAACCGTTGAAATGAGATCTTTGCGGGACCGCCGGGCGAGGGGAATTTTTCCTGAGAAAAGGGTCCATAGTCTTGAGGGCGTGTGGCCCAGTAGAGCAAGACTGTACAGAGCAGGGCATGAATGAGGACAGAAAGAAACAGAGAGCTGTATTTCCTTCGTGTATATGCTTTATAGAGTGTCATTGTGTGTATGCCTTTGTTTAAATAGTTTTTCCAGTATACCGCAAGAGATCCTTTATAAAGCAAGAGATTCTTAATCGTATACTGTTTCATGGTTTTCTGGGTAACGTGGTGAACGTGACCCGAAAAAGGAAGGGAACGAGAGAATTATGAGATCTGTTATATCGTCCCAACTCTATGAAAAACCGGTTTTTATTGTTTTTAACTATCTGGTTATAGTACACTCGCGTTGGAAAATTAAAAAACAGTAAAAATTTTTTATAAGGGCTTGCCAAGAAGGGAAAAATAAGAGAATAAGGTATATAAAAAGGGTCCCAATGAAAAAAATAGTTTTAGTACTACTCATGAGCGCAGGGATTTTCTGGAGCAGTCTAGTCCCTCTCTTTACTACCCTCACGAGGAGTAGTGTTAAGGACGATCGTTTTTTTAACGATGAAATAGCTCTTCTAACTCATAAGAAGGAGAGCTCTGCTATTTTTGAAATCAGAGAGGTAGCTGTTTCACACGTAACACGTAATGGCCTAAAAGACGGAGCTTTATGCGTAGTAACAACTGAATGTTCCTCTGAAGTTTACTACTCTCTTGATGGGGGTGTCACCTTTCAGGGTTCTCCCCAGTTTATCGGTTTAGCAGCAGGTACTTACGAAGTAGTTGCACAGGTAAAAGATCTGTGTGTGGTAAAAACAGTAACGATTTACCAACCAGCTCTTCTTGATTTTACTACGACCATTACACATCCAGACTGTTCGCGGGGAGCTTTAGGATCTCTTATGATAATGCCTACAGGAGGTATCCCCCCTTTTAGATTTTCAGTTGATAAAGGAGCGACCTTTCAACAGTCCCCCGAATTTATTGAACTTACTGCTGGTATATATCCTCTGCTTGTAGAGGATTCTAGGGGGAAAAGGGTATCTCACGATGTCCAGATAGGCTCTCATTTACCATCAACAGGCAGTTACCTTGCCGATTGTGCTGTTACCATGTACTGTAAAAGCCAACGTCGTATCTGACCTACAGAAACTATTGTATTTCATTTTCTTTTTCGAGGACTACTCATCTACTAAGTAAAGGATCATCACTGTAAGATTCGGTTTTTATTTCCCCCTTTTTTGTTAAAGCACCAGAGTTTTAATCAAAAAAAACGTGCTATCCTGTGGGTAAGTGAACTATTCTATGACTAAAATGCATTAAAAAACATCACGAAGAAACATAAAAAAGATGACTTATAGTAAGAGCATATTTATTGAATAAGCTGTGCTAGAAATTCAGCTATGATCTGCCGTAACGGTATTTTGAACGATCCAGGCGTATATGATTATACTGAAAAAATGAATGAAATAGTTTTGCTCAACTATGATAAAGGGGTGGTTTTATTGTAAAAAGACGATTGAGAGAATAAACTATTGAAAATTCAAAATAGAATTTGATACTATGAAAAAGGTAAAGTTTTGGATAGTAGTTGCTCTAGTATGGAAAGGAAAAAAATGATTCCAAAAGCATTTTCCAGCTTAATGGATGCCTGTAATACGTGTATTCTTTCGTGCCAGCGCACTATTGAAGCTGCGGAAGAATGTAGTCAGGCCTGTACCTCACAAGAGTGTGTTTCAGAATCTGAATCTTTTATAGAGCTATCAACGGACTCTATAAACGCCTGTGAAGCATGCATAAAAATATGTGAAGAAATGATAGTTCAGTTTAAACAAAAAGAGATCTTAGAACATATGGAAGCGCTTAATAAGTGTGTAAAGGTCTTAGGAGACTGTGTTCGTGTTTGTAGAGAAAGCTTAGATCGATGTACACGACAAGTAGAATGTAAAACTGCCTGTCAAGATGCTCGAGAAGTCTGCGAAAAAGCTATCCAGGCATGTGATGAATGCATCGAATCATGCGAAAAACATGAAGCTGTCTATCTTCATATCGATAAATATTAATTGATACCTCTTAAAAAAGATCAGTAGTTAAAAGAGAGCAAAGTTTATCTTCTAGCGTTTGTTTAAAGCTAAAAGCAGATCCTTTGCTTCGATTTGTCATGCTGGCAAATGCCAAATGTTTTCCTCCAGGAAGGGTGATATATCCTGAAAGGGAGCTTACCCCAGTAAGACTCCCCGTTTTTGCTAAAATTTTTCCTTTTGTAGTTTTGTGTTGCATTCGTAAACGCAGACTACCGTCCGTTCCTGAGATAGGGAACGATTCGATAAACTGCTTTTTAAAGGCAGATTTTTGGTACATAGCGGTTAAAAATTCTATAAGTGCGGTTGGCGAAACTTTATTGAGCCGTGAAAGACCGCTTCCATCATTAAGGAAGTAACGGTGTGCCGGAAGTTTCATAGTTCTTGTCAAAAAATTCTCAACAGCTTTTCTTCCTTTTTCCCAGGTTCCTGGAGTTCCATAGACCCGAGCACCTATCGTTTTAAAAAGGGTGTCAGCATAGAGATTATCCGATTTTTTCATCATAGTTTTAATAATAGTTTCAGCAGGTTTCGAATAATGGCGAACAAGTATAAGCGCTTTAGGAGGTACTCTGCCTGCAACTATCTTTCCTCGATGTACAATTCCCTGTTTCTTTAAATATACGCGTAAAGTATGTGCCGCAAAGAGTTCTGGATTGTGCAGAGCTATCCTATAAAATTTTTGTGTACTTTTTAGAGCAATTTTCCCCGTAATGATAAGTTTATTATCGGGCGTTAAAAAGGTGTGGATGGCCTGTTTTTCAGCATGGGTAGTGGTTTGTGCTTTGTTCTCGACCGTTATAAGATCGTTTGATGGTTCAATAGTAACAAGAGGTTTTCTTCCAGGTGCATGTGCAGGTTTTACCCGGACAGTAATACAACTGTGATCGACTATAAATCCGCCTACTTGAGATTTGTCAAAAATAGGTCCATCTCCAGGAGCCCATCCGAGGGCTGTGGGTTGAGCGTCAAAGATAGAAATATCGACAACAATATTTCCTCTGATCTCCTTTATACCTTTTGCCCGTAGAGTGTGTGCTGCTTTTTCAAGATCTTGAGACAGTAAGGTAGGATCTCCAGAACCTTTTACATAGAGACTGCTCATACGAGCAGTTGTATACAAGCGATCAGTGTACAGAACTGTTTCATAGCGAAAAGAAGGCCCTAAAATATGCAGAGCTGCGCCTGCAGTAAAAAGCTTCGTGTTGCTCGCAGGGATAAACAGAGTATCAGCATTTTTTTGATAGAGAGTTCGCTTAGTATCTAACGTAGCTACTTTGATACCAATAGACGCTTTTTTTCTATTTTCATCAATAAGTTTATTAAGAGATCCTGTTATTGTTGAAGGAAGCTTCTGTACTATAGTTTTAGTTTCCAAAAAAGTGAGACTTAACCAAAAAAACATCGCACTAAGACATCGTTTTTTTGTAGAAATTTTATAATTCATAAGATTTTTGTTAAAGGATAGAGAGCTTCTATAATAAGTATACCATAAAAAGGTTGAACGAGTAGTGGTACTCTTTTCTTTCAAAAATGAGATGATAATTCTTTCTATCCATTCTATTGAAGGTGTTGTTCTGTTTTTATTAAGAGCTTATACTACTTTCAAAAAGTAGCGTTCTCTGGCGTAGGTATACGAAAGCTTTCTTGCTTTTTTATAGGTATAGAGTATGTCAGAAGGGATACAGAAAAATTGGGAGGTAGGGTTTGTTACGTAAGTTTTTCTTACTGTTTTTCTATAAGCACTAAATCGGTGATGAAGGCTGAACTTTTTCACATGTACACTGTACAATGGGGTGTATTGAACAAGGGGCTTATGAGAGCAGTCTATAAGGGTACGTTTGTATCAGTCAATGAGACGATAGGGCGTCGATAAACTGTGTCAATCGCTGGTACTCCTCATTTTTTATATCTTGACAAGTTTTATTTGTCTTAGTATTATTATTTAATAGTATAAATTATACTATTAAGCATGGGTTTAATGAATTTACAGTTCATGAAAGTACTCTATACCTTTAAAAAGCTTTGTTGTCTTTTTAAAAAAGAAAATCTATTGAGCTCTTATTATAGTAGAGTATACATAGTTTTATCGATAACTCCGAGAATCTAAACGTAAGTTGTGATGCCATAAGGCAGGAAAACTTCTTAGTAGAAAAGTAGTTGGTCTGTGTAAGAAAGCACTGTGAATACAAATGGCTTTACTGTACTGGAGAGTTTTGAATGAAGTTTAAAAATTGGTTGAGATAGCAGACAGGGCGGATGAGTCTGTAAAAGAGTAATAAAAAATAGGTGTGTGATAAAACCAAAAGATTAAAAGGAGATTTTGTGAAAAGAGTGTTTTTAAGTATAGTGCTTTTAGTTCCTTATGTAGCCTTGGCTATGGATACAAAAGATATAAATGTAGATTCCACCAACACTCAAAGCCAAGGGATACGTCCTTTGCATAAACAACTATTTCAAGGGGCTTCACTTGATTGTATTTCTCGTTCAGGACTCAGTACAATTACTACGTTGGTGATGAGAACTCACTCTAAAGAGGGCTCTTTTAATGCTAGTCTTAGTTCTAACTATTTATTGGAGCTCTTTGATAGTAAAAAAAACAGGTTACTCCAGCACTGGGATGTCTCTCATTTAGAAGGTATAGAGCAGATTTTCTTTACCGATAGAGGTGATGAGCTTGTAGTGAAAGGAAGGTACTGCGGTGAACATCGTTATTCAATAACTAACGGAGTTTATTCTGACGGAGCATCCTTGGAAAATTCTACAATAACGAGCAGTGAGCATTCTCCCCTGGATATTTCACTGAGTAATTCTAATACAATCGAAAAAGAGCCTGTCTATAAGTTAACTGCTTTAAATAGGAGATTTCATCATAAGTCTTCTCTTAAAGCTACTCTTTCTGCAAGCGGACAACTTGAATTACGTGATTACCACACTGATAGGTTACTCATGGTTTTAGATAGCCATTCTTTATTGATGAATGTAGATGAAATGGTTTTTAATCTTGAGGGAGATCAACTTATTCTTAAGACAAATCACACGGGAGCACTCTATCGATACCCTGTAAATAAGTGGATACAGTCTGACAAAGATCTTTTTATAAAACAGCCAAAAACTAAAGAATTAAATATATCAGAGGGAAATGAGCTTTTATCGGTCTTTCCAACCTCCACCAATTCAGTTTCAATTTCCAACACTGAAAAAAAATCTAATTTTAAGATAACGGCTTTAAATCCTGAAGAAAATCGAAAAGTTACTATTAATGGCAATGGGCTACTTCAACTGTGGAATCCTGATACTAATGATCTACTAGCAACATTAGATAGATTTCCTTCAGAGCAGATAGAGTGTATGGGATTTACCTTTTTAGCAGATGAGCTGGTAGTTTCGCGACATCCTTTGAGGCAGCGGCGTTATTCAATGAAGCAGTATACGGGTTTAGGAGCGCCGCATTTTTCAATGCACCCTAAGCTGTCGATCAAAACTTTTAATAGTATTTCTTGTTTGGAACAAAGGGTTGGAGTGGCTCTAAGTCGTCCCTTAAAATATAAGAAGAAAAAAAAATTTCCTGCTTTGTGTACTATAACGAATGGTTGCTTGGAAAAAAATGCTACGCTTGAGGCTACTGTAGATAAAGAGAAAATCTTTAGAGTATGGGAAAGTGAAACGGGTAACATGCTGGGGGCGTTCTATGCGCCTCAGTTTTTGTATTATGATACCATAGTAGTGAATTATAAAGGAAATGCACTTTCTCTAGTATTTAAATCTTCTACTGAAGGGGTGATTTTTTTTCCTATAAAGGAGAGTAGTAGTTCTCTCTCCGAACAAAAAAAAATATACATATTCACGATAGTGCCTTCATTATCTAGTTTAGTTCAGGATGTTGAAGAAAAGCCTGTTATAAGATCGCAGATGAACTGCAAATTATTGGACACACCTACGCTCGAAGCAACCCTTGATGAAGAAGGGGTCTTATGTCTATGGGACATGAAAACCAATACTGTGCTTACCATTATGAGACCGTCAGAATTGAAGAATGTGGACGAAATAGTATTTAACTATAACGATGAAAAGCTTACTCTTAAAAGTTGTTTTTTTATGACAGAGTCGGCAACTTCGGTGAAGCCAGCATTATCTACTGTAGGGCTTATGGCTGGCGCGTTAGCCAAGAAGTTTTGGTATAACAATGGACCGATTTTAAAAGGACTAGAAGATACTCCTTTTAAGCAGCTGTTTACCGCTGAACAGGCATCTCGTTTGGTGGTCGCTCTTACTAAACATAGTGAGTTTTTATCCTTATTTGACGTTCAGACTGGCGAGCTTCTGGGTTCCTGGAATGAATCTCAGCTAAAAAGCGGTTATGATATACTTTTTAGATATAAAGGAGATTCGCTGTCTGTTAAAAATCCTTTTTCAGGTAAAAAGCCTATGCTGTTCGTTTTAGATTCATCAGAAAAATCTTCACTCGTGAAATCTTCACGTGTAAAATTTTCACCTGCCAAATCTTCGTCGGGTGAATTTTTACCAGAAAAAAATTACGTAGATTCGGCTATTGGTGAGGATGAGTGGATATCAACTCTCTTTAGTAAAAATCTTAAAACTACTACAATTACTATTCCCTCTCTTTCTAAAGTTTCGGAAGACCAGTCGGTTCTTATCGTAGCGGTTATGGATGGTTCGACTCTTACTGCTACTCTTGATGATGAGGGCATATGTATTCAGGTGTGGCATATTCCTACGAATACCTTATTAGGCATGTGGGAACTGTCGAAATTGGGTGAGGATACCGGAGAGATACTTTTTAGGTATGAGGATGATGAGCTCCTTGTTAAAAACCCGCTTTATAATAAGAAGTTTATGACCTTAGCTTTGCCATTGGCTAAAGATGAAGAGGGGACAGAGGAACTGAAAAATGATGAAGACTATTTTGATAAAGATACTGCAGAACTTCCTTGCTCTATTCAGTGAAACCCACTTTATACGTAACGATGGAGAGTTGCGAGAATGTTTCTCTCTGTTACAGCCTGTTTTTAGCTTTAGGTTAGATTCAAAGGCTTACATCACAAGAAGTGCTCTCGTGAGGGTGATTTTCTTGTAATAATCGATGATGTAACTGCATTCTTTAAATAGGTTGTCTTAACAAGACGTTCTCTTTTTGAAGGGCACATTCTTGCATAGAGTAGGCTCTCGGTAGACATGGTCTTATTTCTTCTCTGCTAGGTAGCTCGGATAAAAGAGAAATATTTCGTGTCATAGGTATAAAGTTCAAGGCTGGTACGTTAGAGATAAAAATGATCTTATCGTTATCTTCCTTACTATTGTGACCGGCATAAGGATAGATATTCTTAAGCTGTTTATAGAGATCGTGCGAGATAGTAAAGCTGTAAGCAATAACTTTCTCTTTATCAGGAGGAAGTAGCTTTAGCTTATATGTATAAAAAAGTTTTTGTGTTCTTTTTTAGTAATAAAGGATCTTTTTAATAAAAATTAAAATTTTTAATATAAAAAAGTTTTAAAATAAAAAATAATGAATAATAGAGTAGGATTTCTGCGCAATGATTTGAAAATCGATACGCAGGTATAGAGAGAAAAAATCATTCTGGTATAGAAGTCTCGTGTAAAATGCACATACCAGAACGAAGAGATGTTTTTAATTATGTATGTATTTGACTGTAAGGAGTTTTTATGAAAAGAGTATTATTACTCACTATGGTGTTTTTAATTTCCTCAATAGCGAGCGCTATGGACCAGGACAAGACATCGGTTTTTAAAATGACAGCGATAAATAATCACTCTTATTATGGTAAAGCTACTGTTAAGGTTACTATTGATAAAAAAGGGTTGCTTCAACTGTGGGATCTTACGACAGGCTTAGTGTTAGAGAACTTAGATTGGAATCGTCTTTTATTGAATGTAAATAAAATGTATATTAGCCCTGCGATATATAATTCTAGTGGAAAGAATGAAGTTGTAGTGTGTTCTTCGTGGGGAAGCCTTGAACGCCGGTATCCTATTGATACCTGGTGTGGTCCGCGGGAATCTACTCTTATGGCTAGTTTGGATATATCCGGTTTATTTCTGCAACTCTTTGATATTAAGAC
Organism: Candidatus Babelota bacterium; assembly: GCA_013815795.1. Lineage (GTDB taxonomy): Bacteria > Babelota > Babeliae > Babelales > Babelaceae > PRDV01. Next base: position 13,186 of record JACDFK010000023.1, read on the forward strand.
TAATGAACTGTTAGGTTCTTGGAATCGAGCTCAGATGGGGAACGTATATGGCCTATATTTTAGTTATAAAGGCAGTGATCTGTCTATTACTAATCCATTTTTTCATTATCCCCAGCCGGTTTTAAGAGTATCACACTCTCTTGAAAAGGTTTTTCTAGATTCATCTGAATCTCAAGAAAAAAAATTTAGAAAAGTTACAGTTGCTTATGACAAACCAGTTCTTTCTGAAGAAGAAAAATCTATCCTCAAGATAGTGGTTATAGATGGATCGACTTTAATTGCTACAGTAGATTCTGAGAGTCGGCATCTTCAGTTATGGCATATTTCTACGGGTAGCATGCTCGGGAGCTGGGATCGTTCTAGTTTGCCAGAGGATATTGGTGAAATCCTCTTTAAGTGTGATGGCGATGAGCTTCTTGTTAGAAATCCGTTTTATATACAACGGGAGTTTTAGTACTGCTTTTTTAAGAATACGGTATTCTTCCGAAAGCAACTGCTGAACGAGATCGTTTTTAGTACGAGTGACTTACCTGTTGAATGGTATCTTAAGAGGAAAGGTCTCTTTCCGAGAGACCTTTTTCTTGTGAGAAAGTCCAGTTGATATGGGGGATTGTTGAAGATACCTGTTTCACGTCTGAAAGCTCAGGGGTTAGCTTGTAGGTAAATGAGAAGGATCTGGTTGAGTTACTTTTTTTGTGAGGAATCCTTTTGTAAGAAAGGCATGTGTGCCTTTTTTTGTGAGACACCAGTGAGGGGTAATCTGATGAGATGCTCCCCTGTTACTAAGAAAGCGTACTATTTCATGAAAGAGAGACGTTGAAGGGGTAAAGGGGACTCCTTCTTGACAGAGCCATAACAGTATGAGCCTATGATGTAAAAAGGAATCTTCAGCAAAAAAAGCGGGAATGTTAATCGTTAAACGATTTTCATTTTTGTGAAAAACGCGGTTAAACGATTCAGCTGCTGTCCGTTCTAGAAACGATTCGGTTTGTTGTATATGATCCAGTGTCGAGTTAAAGTTCTTTTCAAATCGAGGGTCACAGCTTTTTAAAGCGGGTAATATGTTTAAACGGAGTGCATTGCGTAGATACTGAGCATCGTCGTTTGTTGAGTCTATGCAATAGGGTAATGAATGTTTTTTTAGATAGCTTAGTATATGTTCTTTTGTCGTTTTTAAAAGAGGTCTTATATAAAGACCCTGACGTGGGCGTATACTGGCAAGCCCTGAAATGCTTGCTCCTCGAATGAGGCGAAGAAAGAATGTTTCTTGTTGATCTTGAGCATGATGCCCGAGAGCAATAGTGTGAGTGTTAGTGCTTCGAGCAATCTCTTCAAAGAAGGAACGTCTGATACGACGCCCGAACTCTTCAAGTGATCCATTATTTTTTTTGATGAGACTTTCAGAAGCTTTTCTGAGTATAAAGGGCACCTGTAACGATTGAGCGAACTCTTTACAAAAAAGTGCATCTTTACCGGAATCCACGCGCCATTCATGATCAATATGTACAGCTATTAAGGTGAAATCAGCCTTGCTGCGCAGCGTGTGCAAGAGGTGAAGAAGAGATACAGAGTCTGGTCCTCCTGATAATCCTACGATAACAGTAGAGCCAGACTCTATAAGATTGTTTTTTTCAATAAAGAGTGTTACTTCTTCAAGCACTTTTTACACATCTAGATTTTTAACAAAGCGTCCATATTCTTCAATAAAATCACGTCTGCCGCCTACATCACTGCCCATGAGCGTGTCAAACCACGCATCTGCTTCAAGAGCATCTCCAATAGTGACCTGAATAAGGGTTCTTTTGGTAGCATCCATAGCGGTTTCATAGAGCTGATCGGCGTTCATTTCTCCAAGTCCTTTATAACGTTGTACGGTCATATATGGTCTACTTATCTTGGTGATCGCAATAATAAGATCTAAAATACTTTTTCCTTCTAAGAACTTATCTTTATCCTTAATTATAAGCTTCCACGGCCTATCAAGTACTGCTAATTCATGGGTTTTAGCAAGTAGTTTTTTTGTTTCATTTGAAGCAAAGAAATCGCTGTTTACGTGCCATTCATCATTGAGTAGTCTAAAGGTAATTGATGTTTTAGGAATGCTATCTTCTGTTGGTTTTACCTCTTTGACAGCGACTTCATAACGAGGCATAAGCCTTCCAAGCACATCAAGTAAAAGGGGAAGAGTCTCCATTTCAACATCTTCCATAGATTTCATTGCAGCAATAAGCTCACTACAGTTGTCGTAGCTTAGTTTAAATTTGCGTGCTGTTTCTTCTAGTTGTGCATGATAGAGTAATAACAGATCAAGCAAAGAGGCTAATGGTTCTTGTTCTAACGTAGCTTCCTCAAGAACTAAAGTTCCATGGTCTTTAACCCAATCAAAAAGAAACTTCTTGAAAGATCGTTCGTCCTTTAAGTACTCCTCTTTTTTCCCTATTTTTGCTTTATAGAGAGGTGGTTGAGCAAGATAGAGATACCCTTTATCTATAAGAGGTCTCATATACCTAAAAAAGAGGGTTAAAAGCAATGTTCTAATATGAGCCCCATCGACGTCAGCATCGGTCATTAGAATTATTTTATGATAACGTGCTTTTTCAATATTAAAGTCAGCATCGCCCACACCTGCTCCAATAGCAGTGATAAGGGCCCTAATCTCTTCATTTGATAGAATTTTATCAAAACGGGCCTTTTCAACGTTAAGAATCTTACCTTTTAGGGGCAGAATAGCTTGAGAGAAACGGTCACGTCCTTGACGTGCCGTACCGCCCGCTGAATCTCCCTCAACGATAAATAGTTCGCTGTCAGCAGGAGACTCATTCGAACAGTCGGTTAATTTACCGGGTAACACGACCGATTCCAGCGCTGTTTTGCGTCGTGTGAGTTCACGCGCTTTTCGAGCTGCTTCTCGTGCCTGTAATGCTATATGTGCCTTTTGTAGGATTTTTTTAGCAATATGAGGATGTTCTTCAAAGTACCCATCTAAAAATGCGAATGCCCAGGAGTCAACAATACCTTTTACTTCACTATTGCCAAGCTTCGTTTTTGTTTGTCCTTCAAACTGTGCTTCTGCTATCTTTATGTTAAGTACACAGACAAGTCCTTCTCTTACATCTTCACTTGAAAAGCTTTCTTGATCTTTAACCATATGATACTCTTGAGCTCGCTTATTGCATGCCTTTGTAAGAGCGCCTTTTAAGCCGGCTACATGGGTACCACCTTCTACCGTATTAATGTTATTAACAAATGAGAAGAGCTGTTCACCATAGCCATCATTGTACTGGATAGCACATTCTAAAATATAACTTTCTTCTTCTTTGAATGCATACAGTATATTTGGAAAGAGAGGAGTTTTTTTGCTATTGATGTGTTCCACAAAAGAGACGATACCCCCTTCAAAAAAGAAGTCATGGTTTTTTTGTGTGCGTTCATCTTCTATCATAATGCGCAAACTTTTATTTAAGAATGCGAGTTCTCGTAAACGTGCTGATAAAATATCGAAATTTAAGTCGACCGTTTCTCTAAAAATTTCTGGATCAGGATAAAAACGAATATAGGTACCCCTTTTCTCCGTCTTTCCCGTAATAGTTAATGAGTTAAGAGGCTTTCCTTTTTCGTATAATTGCGAATAGATTTTGCCACCCTGGTAAATTTCTAACTTTAAAGAATAGGAGAGAGCGTTAACGACAGAAACACCGACGCCATGAAGACCGCCTGAATATTTGTAAGAATCTTTATCGAATTTCCCACCTGCATGCAATTTAGTAAGTGCAACCTCTGCAGCAGATATACCTTCTGTGGGATGTATTCCTGTAGGAATACCTCGTCCATTATCTTCTACAGAGCATGATCCATCGGTATGAAGAATAATTTTTACGGTATCGCAGTGGCCAGCAAGCGCTTCATCCACCGAGTTATCTACAATTTCATATACTAAATGGTGTAGTCCTTGGGGTCCTGTTGAACCTATATACATAGCGGGCCGTTTTCTTACCGCTTCTAAACCTTCGATAACTTTAATAGAGCTGGCGCCATATTCTGTTTGTTGACTGGTGGTATCGTGACTGGTTTTTTTTTCTTCTGTCATATAAGCCCCGTTTGCTGTAGAAATATAGCCTGTAGATATCATCATTGATAGTATATACTAAGTATACTTTAAAATGGGAATTTTGACAAATTTGACTTTTAATAGTAGCAGTTCAGAAAAAATAAAAAAAATGTACTACCAATTAGTATTTCATGAACGCGGGAATTTCGGCAATGAGTGAGCGCACAATAGTGTAGTGTATGTCTGAAAAATAGTGTGTAGGGAGAACTGGTAAATATAAAAGATGTAAGAGCTTTTCCTACTATGGTTAAGAGTAATTTTCACCGTTAGAGTAGGTTTTTAAGTATAAACGTGTCACGGAAGGCGCTGGCGTGAGCTGTCTACGCATAGAGTTCTCTTTATAAAGCTTTTGAGAAAATCGATGTCTCTTTTTTCTTAAGAAAAGCTCTCTCATGAAGGTGCCTTAGGAAATAGAGCAGGGTAGTTTTTTACCTCTTTATTCAGAAAATTTCCCCTTAAAGAGTGTTCCTTTTTAACTACTCTCCACTATCACTCTATTAGATGGTTTTGAACATACGTAGTAAAAGGGACTACACCGCCTTGTTTATTTATTTCAGACTTTTCTAAGCACTGCACTGCTGTTTTATATCTATTGCACAGAACAAAAGGAGATTGGTATTTTTGCTGGAGAAGAAATTACTAGTGAATACCAGTGTCTTAGATAGATTTGAACATACCATGGTAACTGCATAAATAACTCATATTCTAAGCTTCCTTCATACAGGGTAAAGAGTCCTATAATTCTTTTTTCTTCCGAGGCAGTCTGGATAAGCCATGCTTGCAGAGGGTTAGCCTCTTCTAAAATCCACGTTACGGCTTTACAAGGGATCATAGACCATAATCGAGCTGTAGTATCTTGAGACCCCGTAAGAATTATTCTACCACAAGGGCTAAATACTACCGGTTTTATTTCTCCCGCACTATCTTTTAATTCTCGTATTGAATTTCCTGTAACGAGATCCCATAAACGGGATGTATGATCAAGCGATCCGGTAAGGATAGTTTTACCATCGGGACTAAAGGCTACCGATTTTACTCCCCTGGAATGCCCTTTAAATTCTCTTATAAGGTTTCCGGTGAAAGGATTCCACAGTCGTGCTGTATGGTCAAGTGATCCGGTAAGAACAGTTTTTCCATCAGGACTAAATGCTACCGAGTTAATTGCATTCGAATGCCCTTTAAACTCGACTACTTTCGTTCCTCTAAGAGTATCCCACAAACATGCTGTATGATCTAATGATCCTGTAAGAAACGCTTTTGAGCAGGGGCTAAGTGCTATTGACGTGATCCGGTCAGAATGCCCTTTAAATTCTTGTATTCTATTTCCCGTACGTATATCCCATAAATAAGCAGTATGGTCCCACGACCCTGTAAGAATGGTGGTGCCATCAGTGTTAAATGCTACACCACTTACCCATCCGCAGTGTCCTTTAAATTCTCTTATGAGAAATCCAGTGGAAATATCCCATAGTCGTACTGTAGTATCTCTAGATCCGGTAAGAATAGTTTTGTTATCGAAGCTCCATGCTACTGAAGTGATCTCTTTAGAATGTCCTTTGAATTCTCTTATTTTACTACCCGTAAGAGTTTCCCAAAGGCAAGCAGTACGGTCCCATGATCCGGTAAGAATATATTTTCCATCGTAGCTAAAAGCTACTGAAGTAATTCTATCTGTGTGCCCTTTGAGCTCTTTAGAGAGCTCCCTATTATACTCTAAGCTCCTGCCAATTATTAAATATGCAACGAAATGAACAATAGTCTTTTTTACCTCGATCGGAAGAATATCTACGCTTGAGAAAAAAAACTGTAAGAGGTTATTCAGGTAATAACAGGACCTTGGAATTTTTCCTAGAGGTTGAATAGTGGTTTTTTGTGAAACTGTGTCTAGTGTGGTTTTACAAATAAGGAGAGTATGTCCTTGGTGCGAAAGTGTTAAGTGGACTTTGGGAGTTTTGCAGTTATTTTGAGTGATACCTTTAATCGAGCTTTCTCCAAGTTCCATGCTCTGACATACTGAGGCCGTTAGTAGGATGAGTGAGAAAAAAAAGTTCCGAGAATAGTTCACAGAAATAGTTCCTTTTAAGCTCCTTAGAGATAAGGGCCTTTCTTTTTAAATTATCGGTATAGTTTTTCATTGTTTAGCAGTAAGCATTCACTGGAATATGTATGTAGTTTTGTATTTTCAGTATTTCTAGAGGTTTTTTGTTCTGATCATACCAGTTTAATTTTTATAGACTACATCTTGTCAGCGTTTTTTTTATAACGTACAAATCTTATAAGTAGGTTAATCTTAAGTATATTGTTCTATAG
>JACDFK010000023.1:19613-21585 GCA_013815795.1 Candidatus Babelota bacterium
CTATAGTATGCAACATTTTAATCGATTGATGACTTTATCAGATTGAGTGCTTTATTTACCTCAAGGGAGAAGTATGAATTCCATTTTAAGGAGTCTTCTATTGGTTTAAAGAGTGTATCAGAATAAATTAAGGAGTGAGTCTATTTCTTATAGCTCGATTTTTCTTATTTTCATAGGTTTTTCTATAATCTTATTTTTTAGTGTGCTCTTCTATGCACTCAGTATAGTCGCTTTTATCTTGGTAGTATGTTTTTCAGGCAAAGAGGCCTCTCTATTATTCTAGAAAGGTCTCCTTTTTATCCTATGTTATTGTATGAAGCATCCAAGCTCATTAGTACTTTTATCAATATGCGTTTTATTATCTTGTTCAGTTTCTGTAAAGGAGTCTATTTCTAAAGAATTTTCCTCTAAACTTGAATATACAGTACCATATGAAACCTCTTTATTAATGTTTAAGTTTTCAATCATAGAAGAAAAAATTGTATTGCCTGTACGGTCATTTTTTGTCTGAGGGCTAACAGAAAGAGAATACCAGTGTCTTAAATACTTTTGAACGCGATCTGGTAGCTGTAAAAACAAGTGATGATCTAAGCTTCCTTCATTTATAATGAAGGATCCGTTTTTTCTTTTTTCTTGTGTGGCTTTTACTAAAAGCCATGTATGCAGAATGGATGAGTTTTTAAAAATCCAGTTGGTCGCTTCACAAGGAATCATCCTCCATAATCGAGCTTTATTATCAAAAGGTCCCGTGAAAACTGTTTTTCCATCAGGGCTAAACGCTACACATGACACTCCTACTGGATGTTGAAGTTTTAAGAGTACTTTTCCTGTTTGACTATCCCATAAGCAGGCAGTGGTGTCGATAGATCCTGTAAGAACGGTTTGCTCATCAGGACTTAATGCTAATGACCAAATGCACTGGGAATGCCCTTCAAACGCTTGTATGAAATTCCCTGTTTCGAGGTTTCGTATGTACGCTATTTTATCCCCATTTCCAATCAGAGCTGATTTTTTATCAGAGCTGAATGCCACTGTTCCCACTGTATAGGCTTCTCCTTCGAATTTTTTTATTCGTGTGCCTGATGAAGCATCCCAGAGATAAGCTGTGTCATCAAGAGATTTTGTAATAATTCCCTCAGGATGAAATGCTACAAAGCAGACAGATTCGTAATGGTCAGTGAACTGCATAAGGTGCTCTCCTGAGTCAATATTCCATAGCCAGGCTGTTTTGTCACACGATCCGGTAAGAATCATTTTCCCGCAGGGACTAAACGCCACTGATCTTACATTATTAGTATGTCCTTCAAACGTTTTTATAAGTTTTCCTGTAGAGGTGTCCCATAGGCAGGCGGTCCTGTCGTAAGATCCTGTTATAAGAGTTTTTCCATCGGGGCTAAATGCTACGCATAGAATTCCGTTAGAATGGCCATCGAGTTCTTTAAGGAGTTCAACGTTACCTTCTAAGCAGTTTCCCAGTACAAAGCAACTCAGCTGATGCGCAATCACCTGTTGGATATCTGCAGGAAAAATTTCTTTGCTGCAGTAAAAGAAATATCGTAAATTATTCAGATAAGAACAAGAACAGGAGATTTTTTCTAAATCTTTGAGAATATTTTTCTTTATTGCTTCATCTGATGAATCGTTAGAAGCGAGGATACTGTCCCATTGCGAAGAAATCGCGAGTTCTTCTGGTGAAAATGTTTGATTATTTTCTTGAGGGGGAGTCGCGAGGTTATCGGACTGATTCATGCACTGAATAGAGAGAGATACTAGTAGCGTGACTGCTATGCTAGAGTTTTTAAAAAAGTTCATATAATAGTTCCTTTAGGTAATTTAGAGTGAGGTAGAGGTAAGGTGGATTGTAACCCTTCAATGTTTTTCATAAGTGTATAAATAAACTTGCGTAGTTATGCAACTCATGGATGTCAGAATGTTTCTTATTCCTATGAGGGACTCTACTGAAGGCCTTATC
>JACDFK010000082.1 GCA_013815795.1 Candidatus Babelota bacterium
GCTTTAATGAGAAAATATCAGGAAGAAGCGGCCCCACTTGAGTATCAGTTACAGACTTTAGATCAACAGATACAAAGATTTACCTATGATGAACTAGCAAAGGCACAAAATGTTGTGGGCCCTAAAATAGAAAGAGCTATTGATCAAGTAACAGCTGCTCAAGGATGGGATTTTGTTATCAGTAGAGATTCTGTTCCGTCGAAGAATTTTGGTAAAAACTTCGAAATCACCGATGATGTCCTTGCAATCTTAAATAGACACTACGGTGAAGAAGTTGCAAAAAAGAAAGATTTAAACAAGCCAAAGTCCTAAGGTAGTTGATGGATTCTTCAATCGTATCAGTCAGGCCGAAAGCGCTCGTAGGGCTCGGAAATCCAGATCCTCGATTGAGGAACACTCGTCATAACATCGGTTTCGATATTATTGATACACTGGCCGCCGCTTATGGTGGCCAGTGGCATCGCAAAGATAGTGTTGAAGTAGCCACGATTGTGGTAAAAGGGCATCAAGTTCTCTTGGTGAAACCTCAAACGTATATGAATAATAGTGGAGATGCAGTACCTTTTTTAAAAAAACATGCTATTAAACCTGAAGAGGCGCTCGTTATCCATGATGAGTTAGAACTTCCCTTAGGGAGGATCGTATTCAAGCAGGGCGGAAGCGCTAAGGGACATAACGGCATAAAGTCGCTTATGGAACGATGGGGCACCGATGGTTTTGTTCGCTTACGGTTTGGAATCGGAAGGCCGGTCCATAAAAATTTTGTTTCTGAATATGTTCTTCAAAGGTTTGAAGATAGCAAGGAAGCGGAACGTCTAATATATGAATCAGTTAATCTTATCGAGCAGTTATTTGCATAATCGGGTTTTCTGAATTTATTTTTTTACTATCCCGTCATATCTTTTTCTCATCTTTTTAAGAATGCTATTTCTATAGAAATAGATGCACCACTCTCTTAGAGGGAGAAGCAGTACATCTATTTTTTGTCTTTTAATATACGAGATATACCTGAGAACTATTTTCTAATTTTCATCAAAAGTTTTCCAAGATGGTTTTCACCAGTACCATTTTTGCCAGCACCGAAGAAAAAATCTACAGGAGAATCTTCGACAAGAACGGCCTTCTTTGTAGAGGAAAGCATGTTATCAAGAGCAGGATTTTGATCGAATTTAGCAGTAAGAGCATCGAGCATTACATTCAGACTTTTTTTATTCCACTGTTGATCTGCTTGTCCTTTATGAGACTGCGCAAAATCGAATGCTTTCTTTCCAGCTGAGCCATTTTTATCAGTACGAAAGTCACGTATTGTATTATATAATAGTTTATTCGATACAAATTTTTGTGCTTGGTAGTACTGTTCTGAGGTATACCAGGTATCTCCGTTCAGAATGAAAGGGTATCCTTCAGCGAAATTAGTAAATTCATAGTAGGGTTTACCCTTGGTATAAAAGTAGATTGCACCGGGAATACCAAACCAGGATTGAGCAGCTTGAGAAGTAGTGTTCGATTTCGATTGAGTTTTTTTTGCGGTGCGTTGTTTATTTAGTTCCTTCAGAGCTTGATCAATATAGGTGTTGATCATCTTTTTAACTCCACGAGAAACGTTTACAGGAGTCCCGTTTGCTAGTCGTCTTGAAATATCTTGGGGTTGGGCAAACTCGCTCACCGGTATCCATACAAAGTCATCTTTTGTGAAGTTTGAACCCTGTTTTTTTAAGGTTGCTCGTGGTGTATAATGTACTTTTACAATATGTAAAATATCGTTTTGAGGGGTCTTTGCCCACGGAGTTCCTGTTACTGTATTAGTGTATTCACCGTTTGTTCCTATTGACAATGCTTTTTGTGCTACAGTGTCCCCTCTTTCCCCTTTATTTGCCTCCAAAGAAAAATCGGACCAGTAACCCTGAGGATCATGCCCTAGAAGAATCGACCATTCTTGTGTTGTTTTGTTAAAAGCAACAGGAACTACTCGGCCTGACCAGCAGTTAAGAGAAAGGCTGGTGCTAAGAAGAACTAAGGCCACTACAGTATTTTTTAGATTAATTGAGAATTTCATAAACTATCCTTGTATGAGTATTTTATTTGTATTGTTATAAATTAATAATAGTATAATTTTAAAAAAAATGCAAAAGGTCTGTTTTTTATAGGGAGGGGCGCTTTATTGAACGCCTTGAACTCCTAAGGAGCATCGCTTTTTTAAGGAGAGGGCATACATGATGTTAGCCCATCCTCCAAAAATAAGATCGATTCCGATAAACATACCGATGATCCATAAGGACGAAGCAGGCCATTGAACAAAGATGAGTATCCCTAAAATAAGGGTTATCAACCCATTAAAAAGAAGCCATCCTCTATGGTCGCTTTCAACTAAGAGTGCGGTTGTTATTTTAAATAGTCCGCTTGCTAAAAAAAATAGTGCGAGTAAAAAGGTAATAGAAGCTGCTCCAATTTGAGGATTAGTAAGCATGAGCCATCCAGAAATTACAGAGAGTATACCGACAAATAGCTGAGAAAAAAGACCTTTCCATTCAGGTGTCCAAAAAGCGTGAACGATATAAGAAAGTCCCCCAGCTGTAAGTATTAGGCCTAGAAAAAATACGGTAGCCAGCGTGGTTATGAAGGCACCTGTTATAGCGAGCGAGCCCAAGAGCACAAGAAAAATTCCCATGGTTAAAAATGAGCTCCAGAGAGAACATAAAGGATTATTAAAAGCTGAATTCATAGAAATTCCTTTTTAGTAAGATGTAATTATGTACGTCGGCAGGGTTTATTTACATAATAAATAAATACCAATATTAAAATCAATAAAAATTAATAATAAATTTCTTATTGAATAAAAAAGATATATGATAGGTGTGCTTTATCTCACAAAGAGGCCGAGAAAATCAAGGGGTAAAAATGATTGTCAAAGCGAATTCTTTCTTTTGTTTTAGTAACGTACTTATAAAAGGTATCCTTTGATTCTAGCTTTATTGTATACTCCATCTCGGGTCACACACTAGATCTGCCTAATTATCATACTATAAGAGCGAACGGGAAGGTACATTATGAAAAAAATAAATTTTTTTTTGGTAGGAGTTTTGCTTGTTAATCTTTTGGGGTGTTTTTCATGCAAAGAACATTTGTCGCACAGCATACCTCAAACTACTCACAAAGTTATTCCCTTGAATGGTGAAGAGACTGCTCAACTCACTTCGAGCCTCTATAAGGAACTGGGTCCTCGTATAGGAGTGCATCTTGTTGATCCAAATGTGGTGATTGCTCTAGCAGGCCTGCGTGGAGGGGGTAGTATTACACTCCATGGTTTAACAGATGAAGAAAAGCTTAAACTAAAAAAGGTTAATGAAAACTTCCAGAAATTTGGTATAAAATTTGTTGTGCATGAGGACGTTAAAGATGAGATTGCTGTTATTAGCGTTTTAAATCTTAAAGGTTTTGAATATGCATCCAGATTATCGAAGTTTCCTTTCATGAAACCGTTTGACTCCTCTACGGGTTTTGAAGGCCTTGAAGGATGGCAGAATGAAATGTATAGTGAAGTAAAAAAATATTTTAAAGATAAAAAATACACTAAAAAAAGGCCGTTAGGGGATACATTAGGACATTTTTTTGGTGGTTTAATGTTGGGCTATCCAGATCAAGCTTTATTAGATTTTCTTGCGGATTATACCACTAATAGTTCAAGGTCAAAACTTTCTTACCACTCTATCCCTTATAGTGATTATTATGAAAATGCACAGCCAAATTTTGGTTATTTTCGTGAGCATGAAAATGAAGAGTCGATAGTAAGGACTAGAAAATCTTGGGGAAATTTGCTTAAACGGTTTTATACGAGTTCTCTGTATAAGTCTCTTGCAAAAGATCCAATGTTTATTCAAACAAGAGACTCTGAGGACGATGCTCATCACGAGTGGTTTAAAAGGAAAAGATAACGTAGGAAAGAGCAAGCTATCGGTAAAAGGTATCTGTGGGATTTAAGTTTTCTTTAAGAAGTTGCGCTATGCTGTAAAGAGTAGTAGTCTCATCTTTTTTTTATAAAAAGAGCTAGTAATGAGAGGTGCTTATGGAGGGGGCAATTAAAAGATCTTCTATCTGAGTACATACCAAAGACTATAAAAATGAAATGGCATTTAAGATATCTGAGGGTGGTATCACCTTAAAGATAAAGAGATGCTTTATATGAGCATCTCTTTTCCTTAACTTTCACTAAAAAATTTTATAAGAATCTTCTATGGTGTATACCTTAACGTACCTGTTCATGTACCCAGGTTTTTATAGTATGTTCTAAAGAAAGAGCTACAGTAGGTGCTGTTCCTTGTAAAGAAGTAGAAGTTCCTCCTCCTTGAAGTCCTTGGTGCTTAAGCCATGATGCAAAACTCTTCAGATCGAGGTGTTGCGTAAGCTGCGGGCTAAGAGATACCGAGTAGACTGTTCGCTCTTGAGTTTGAGAAACAAAAAAGTAAAGCCCTGGTTGCGCCTTCATGCACTCTTGTGCTATATCTCGAAGATCGTCTAAGCTCGCATCCGTAAGAGAGAGATATAAAAAGGGGATAGGGCCGTAATGGTGTATTTTTTCTAACCAGTGAGGCATTTGAAGCAGATAAAGCTGCTTTTTTAATGTTTTGATGGTAGTTTGAGCAGATTTAAGCAGATCTTTTTGCTTGAGGATAGCTTCATGTATTTTTTCAAAAGGAACTTTATATTCTTGTCCAAGCGTTTTTGCGATCGTAAAGGTATTTTGAAAAAGAGTAAGAGCTGCAGGCCCTGTAACGGCCACAATGCGCTTTGTTCCTGCTGCTAAAGCGGTTACTTCAGTAATCTTAAAGCATCCTATATCTCCTGTGGATCTTACATGGGTGCCTCCGCAGAGTTCTGCAGAAAATCCAGGTATTTCAACTATTCTGACCATCTCAGGATTATATTTTTCACCAAAGAACGCAATAACGCCACGATCTGTGGCTTTCTTTAAGGAGGACTGCTCCGTTATTACCGGTATATTTTCTACAATTTTCTTATTTATGAGATTTTCTACAAGCGCAGTATCTTCAGATGAAAGGCCTGTTTGGGAGGTAAAATCGAAGCGCAGATAGTCGGGTGTAACGACTGAGCCAGACTGTTTTACCTGTTTACCTACTATTTCTAATAATGCCGCTTGAAGTAGATGGGTAGCGGTATGATTTTTCATAGTATTCATACGAGAAGGTGAATCGACCTGTAAAATCACCTTATCTCCAACACTCAGTGCTTGAGGAGAGTGGATAAGTGCTGCAATTGAAGACCCTATTTTTTTAAGACCTAACAGAGGCGCTTGTGATGAACCTATTTGTAAAAACCCTTGATCGCTTATCTGTCCACCACATTCAACATAAAAGGGGGAGATATCGGTAATAACTGATACTTCCGTATGAGCTTCTACTCTTTCAACCGACTTATTGTGAACGATTAAATGCTGTATAGTGGCGGTACTTATATGTTCATCATAGCCCGTAAAGGTCGTTGCGACTAACTCTTCACCTGGACATTCTTCATGAGCTATTTTTTTGCCTGAAAGAGCCCGTTGTTCTTCCATATGTTTCTCAAAGAGATCAGTATCAACGCTAAAACCTCGTTCTTGTGCTATGACTTTTGTCAATTCAAGCGGAAATCCGTACGTATCATAGAGTTTAAATGCTTGAAAGCCGGTAATAGTTTTTGTGAAGGCCTGTTCTTCAAAATATTTCTCCAGTATAGATTGGCCGTGAATGAACGTTACTTTAAACTTTTCTACTTCATACTGGAGGGTAGTGCAGATCTGTTTTTCCTCTTTTTTGAGCTCGGGGTAAAGAGGACTCATATAGTCTATAAGCGTATGAG
>JACDFK010000083.1 GCA_013815795.1 Candidatus Babelota bacterium
GCCTTTATAACCGGTCTTTATCTTATTAAAGGACACCGAAATTTTTCCCAACGAGATATGAGGTGAGAACGAACTAAATTTTGCATAGTCTATCCCGTAATGATCGAGCCTTTGTCGAAGTACCACTTCTAAAGCAAGAGCTTCAACTGAAGGAGTAAGCTGCAGAGCTACGAAATCTTTTTTGTGGCCATACAACGTCACATGATTTCCTGAGAAACCGATTTTTTTTCCTGCTGTGCTCCTAATTGCTTCTTTGATAGCTTTTTTTACCAGTTCAATTTTTTTCAAGGGAACATCTTTAAGATAGACAACCGTAATGTGAGGGCTACTCGATTTAAAATCCAAGCCCCATGGACCTACCGTAGATTTTAGAGCATTCGCAAAAGAACTACTTTCCATCGAAAGCTGTTTTTCAATCTCGTGAGGCACCTGCACGGCAATAATAGGCGAAATAAGGACTTTATCCTCAGCTGTTTCCTTTAATGTAGTTCCGATAGCCCAGACCGGCACCGCTACACTACTACATGCAAGCATTATATACAGTATTAATGAGACCATACGCACCTTGTACTATTTATTAAAAGAAAAAATATATTTATGAACTATTAAAACAATAACAAAGCTTGAGACCACTGTCAAAACCCCCATTTTATACACCGAAAAACTCTGCTGGGGATATCAAACTTTATGCTCACCACTCTCAGCTGCGTTCTTTGTAAATTTATTACAAAGAATTAGACTCCACCAAGAACACACCTGTATCAAGAAAAGTCCTTTAGGCTATTTTGACAAAATACATATTAAATAGTATTATAAATATAAAATTACTTAGATAATACAATAGGTACATACATAAAAGTCCAATAAAATTCACACTTTGAACTTAGCACTATCACAGGGCTTAAAGATAAGAAAATGAGATTTAACCTTTAGAAAGATCCTTATGAAAATATTAAATATACTAGTGCCTCTCTTGCTAAGCTCAGGGATGAGCCTTTTATCGATGGAAAAAAGCATACAATCCTCTTATAATGATCTTTTAGGGCCAATACTACCTAAAGAGCTACAGTTAATCATTTCCCTGAAAAACTGTTCTGAAATCCTAGATTTTTTAGAAAAAACTATTCCCTTTCACTGTGCTCTCTCATCGTGTAGGTTTTCAGTAGAAAGTCCCCTAAAAGATCAGATAGCTACTGCTCATAAGGGCGGAATCGTAAAAATGTGGTGTTTAAGGAGTCGAATACTCCTCTGGGAGGAAAGTTATAGTTCTGAAGTCCATTCTATACAGATAGATCTTACTCCTTGTATAGGAGACAATTCAAATAAAACGACTATCAACTATTGTAATAATACAAATAAATGCGGCCCCTATATGGATGGCTCCTTTATAGAAGGCACCGATCTTACCCTTAGCCCCCTAACGATCGGTATAGTAACGGGGGGATTGACAGTAATCGATATAGCAGCAACACATATTCTAGATCAAAACGTACCTGGGAGCAGTTCTTCTATCAATTTAACTCAAGCTGTAAATCGTGATCATATTCAATCTATTGCATATCCCATAGAACTTGGATACCGATTTGTATATAGCACCTGTATACCAACATTTTCCAGCGATTCAGACACGGTCAAAGAAAATCATATGATAGCTCTTCGTTGGATTAAAGAAAACATACACTGTTTATTAGCAAGTTTTCTTATACACGCAGATGACAAAAGACAAAAACCAGAACCGTACACCATAGTTGTAAACTCTATTGAACATAAGCTTCTTTCAACTCTTCCATTACTAGTAAGACAGTATCTTATAAGTCAATTTCCGATTTCTACAGATGATATCGACTTTTTTGACTATCTTGATAAAGACACGCATGAATTGGGATGCTCTCTACAATAACTAAAACAACCCCACAGAAAAAGACGAGGGAGTTTGACCACATAAATTTTAAATAATACTCTAAATACAAAAAATATTAATCAACAAGCAGCTTCTGATAAGTGAGAAGCATACATGTTGTAAGTAACAAAGAAATTTAACCTTTAGAAAGATCCTTATGAAAATATTAAACATACTACTACCATTACTAATAAGTATGGGTGCACCTATTTTTTCGATGGAAAATACTATCGACTCATCATATAACGCTCTTTTAGGAACCATACTTCCTAAAGATCTCCAGTTAATCATTTCCCTAAAAAACTGTTCAGAAATTCTAGATTTTTTAGAAAGAACTATTCCCTTTCACTGTGCTCTCTCATCCTGTAAATTTTCTGTAGAAAGTCCTTTAAAAGATCAGATAGCTACTGCTCATAAAGGCGGGATCGTAAGAATGTGGT
The DNA here is from genome assembly GCA_013815795.1 of Candidatus Babelota bacterium. Lineage (GTDB taxonomy): Bacteria > Babelota > Babeliae > Babelales > Babelaceae > PRDV01. The sequence continues at coordinate 2,341 of JACDFK010000083.1, forward strand.
GTCTAAAAAACAGAATACTTCTGTGGAAGGAAAGATATAGCTCTCCCGTCTATTTTAAAGGCTCTTGTTCTGAAGTATATTCTATACAGATAGATGATAATCCTCATGAAGGATATAACTCATCTAAAACAACTATCTGCTATTGTGATAATACAAGTAAATCCGGCCCCTTATTAGATGGATCCTTTGTAGAAGGCTTCGACCTTAACTTTAGCCCTCTAAGTATAGGGACAGCAACTGTTGGAGTAGCAGCAATCACTCTGGCAGCAAGATTGATGGGGGATCAAGATGTTTCACTAAGTAATCCTTATACCAATTTAAACAGTCAACCGGCTGGTACGGACAATCTTCAGACTCTAGCATTTCCTCTAGAAGTTGGATGCCGAATTGTCTATAATACTTGCACATCGTCATTTTCTGGGGATACGGAAAGCGTTAAAGAAAATCATCTCATAGCACTTTGCTGGATTAAGGAAAACATACACTGTTTACTTGCGAGCTTTCTTATACAAGCAGATGCTAAAAGACAAGACCAGCAACCGTACATACTAGTTGTAAACTCTATTGAACATAAGCTTCTCTCAACCCTCCCTTTAGTGGTAAGAGAGTATCTTATAAGCCAATTTCCAATTTTTACCGATGGTATCAACTTTTTTGACTCTCTTGATCTTGATAAAGGTACCGATGAGTTAGGATGCTCTCTACAGTAAGTAAACTACCATCCACTAAAGTGGGTGGCTTATAGTAAGCTACGCTAGGGCAGCTTCCCTATTCGAGTGATTTACTGCACCCTTTGCAGCAACGGCAGATGTTGCAATCCTACTGATATTTAGACTTGCATTCAAGTCACTGTGTCGTTGGATTCCACAGACTTTACATACAAAGCGATGTTTAACTCGTATTCCCAGTTCTTTACACTCTGCACATGTTGTGCTGGTATAAGCAGGATTAACAAAAACAACCTTCAGTCCTGCTGCTTGAGCTTTATACACTATAAATCTTTGTAATTGAGCCCACGCCCAGCCATGTAAGTGGTATCGTACGCGCTTAGTAGCTTTAATGCGGTCACAAATGTTTGTTAGATTTTCTAGTGCTATAAGAAAGCATCCGCTCTCAACTGTTTCTTGTACGATTGCTTTGCTGATTGAGTGATTGGTGTGCTTGATGTGACGCGCTTCTTTGTCCGAGGTTGTCTTGAGCTTTTGCTGTGAGCTCTTGGTACCTTTGCGTTGCAAACGCCTGCGCTGTGCTACTGCACAATCTCGCTTATGTCTTAACTGCCTACCTCCATAGAGTTTTCCTAAATAGGTAGCTGCTACTACGTTTTGGCCAAGATCTACTCCTAATACTTTGCCCGATAATTTACTAAGTGGTACATCAGGTATATCAAAAACAAGATTAAAAAACCATTTTTTATTTCTATAGACCAGTTGAGCTTCCTTAGGATTGCCTCTACGTAAGTATTCCTTTTGAGGCTTTCCTAAAGCCATACGCAGGACAATATGCCCAGAAAGCGTATACAAAGAAAGAGCACCCTCTTTAAAGCTATATGTCCTTTTATCGTAATGGACACTAGAAGTAGGTTTAAATCTGCTTACAGGAAGTTCTTTAGTTTTTTTAGATTTCATTATTTAAAGGCATTACATACAGCCTTAAGTGCGTTACATGCCATCTGAGAGCCAAGTTTAGTTGTTACAGAAATAGGTAATAGGCAAGACGATGGAGTTTAACATGATTCCAACAGTTATTCTTATGAGCAATAAGAACAATACTGTTGCATACACGTGCAGACTCCCTTTGCACTGCACTTAAAAGTGCACTTTCTTGAGCTGTTGTGACTAATTTTATTGAAGCAGTCCGTTTTTGCATTGTAATCCTGGTGCATAAGCTTTCTCTATAAGTCTCGATAGAGAGTATCGAACCGGATTATACGTGTCTGTCAAATGTTGTGTAAAGACAAGGAGGCATTATTATGTGCTAGACACATCCTAAGTTCATTTTTGGTTGCTACGCCAGGGCTTTTTCCTCCCCTTCCTAAAGAAAAGGGTTTCCAAAGCAAAAGATTTACAATGAATAAAAGAGAAAATTGTCTTTTCACTTGATCTGCACCATAAGAATACTATACCGTACTCAACTAGAGGAGATTTATACCTCCCAAAACCGCTTAAAAATAAAAAGTTTCATCTTGGTAGGAGTTTAATGGCTGGCATTAGAAACATTAGAACTTTTTGGCCCCCAGAGTTCTTTATTATAAAAAGAACTCTTTCTCAGGTAATAAGCTACAAAACCCATTCGGATCATACTAAAGCTGAGTGTATATTCAACTATTTTCACTCAACCGTTGCAGCCAAAACAGGAGTATTTCTCGTGAACCACACTATGTTTCTTGTACTACCCTTTTTACTCAGCTGTTCTGTTTCAATCTCCGCTATGGAAAAAGCAAATTGGCAGCAAGAACAACCCACCACGCAATCAAAAATTGAGGATATTTCTCTTCAAACATATAAACTAGAATATAAGCTCTTGGTATTTAATGGGCATGAAGATGGTATCAATGCACTCGTATGTAGCCCTACAGGAAAAACTTTCCTTACCGGATCGAACGATTGGACAGCATCCGTGTGGGATGTCACATCAGGAAAAAGAATACTACGAATTACAACAGACACCGGCTCAATTAATTGCGTAGGATATGGATCTCAGGGCACTACTATCATTACAGGATCCCATGATAGAACGGCACGATTGTGGGATTCCATAACAGGAGATCTCCTTATGGAATTCAAAGGAGAGCATACAGGTTCTATTCAATCTCTCTCTGTAAGCAAGGACGAATTAACCCTACTTACAAGCTCTGAGGACAAAACGATCTGCATGTGGAATATGAAAACAGGAAAGCTCATTCGAAGATTACAAGGACATACGTATAGCGTTAGTTCCACAGCATTTAGTCCTATTGGTGGAATTATTCTTACAGGCTCGTGGGATGGAACTGCTTGTCTATGGGACACTCAAACTGGAATACTTCTTAAACAAAAAAAGCAGGATGGTTTGGTTAATTCTGTAGCCTTTAGACCTGATGGGAAAATGATACTTATAGTAACAGACGATAAAACATATGTATGGGACGTTCTCCTCGAAGAGCTACTGATGACTCTCCAAGACCATAGTAATCCCATCCGCAGAACAGTTATGTTTGCTGGAGCATTTAGCCCCGATGGCGCTGTGATTGTTATAGGAACATCAGAAGGAACCATCCAGCTGTGGGATTCTCACACAGAAAAGAAGTTTCTCACCATAAAAATACATGAAAAGTCTATTAATTCTGTAGCATTCAGTCCTGATGGTACGACTATCATTACAGGATCAGCGGACAAAACTGCAAGCTGCTTATATATTCCTGGACTACAAAAGCTTTCATCCAAAATTAAATCTGACTGTTTAGAGCAAAACAGACATATATCTTCCTTTTCACCTTTAGTAAAT
>JACDFK010000024.1 GCA_013815795.1 Candidatus Babelota bacterium
ACACTACACATATTTCTTTTAACAATAATTTTGGTACTACTAAGAGTAAAACTCCCACTGAACTCTCCCTATCAACATCCGAACAGTCCTTGCTTAACCAAGGCGCTCAAGGAAGAGGCGAGTCAACAGTAATGAAAAAAGATACGGAGACTTCACCAAAAAATTCTCAAAACCCTAGACAACCTTCATCGGACAATAAGCTAAAACAGGGCAAAAACTCTGAAAAAGATAGCAAAAATCAGGTTTCGATAGATAAAACTCATCTAGAGACAACGTCACCTATTCACACCATTGTAATTACAAACAGAGTTGAGCCGAAAACTGAAAACTCCGAAATCAATCAGAGAAATAGTTCAAAACTTATGGTAGAGACAACGAACAGTACACCAAACCTCACCACTACGATAGAAAACAATACAGCTCAAGAAAATCTAAATAAAGTGAGAAAAAACAATCCTTTAGATAATCCTAATTTTTTTAGCTATATTTCTCCTCCTTCGTTACCTAAAAAAGTAACTAGCCACGATAACACATCGTCAAAAAGAGCTCTCCCTGAATCAACTGCTGATAATACAATGGCAAGCCCGCTCAAACAATCACCCAGCTCGTTAGATCTGTCAAAGAAAGAACTTGAAGAAAAAAAGACTAATCAAGCTATCGACACAGATAGTCAAAAAAATAAGATAACTCTTTCACCAGTAGATAGCACTAGTTTGAATGAGAAGAAAGTAATCCTATCGGACCAAATAAATGTTGAAAAAGAGCTTCCCTCTGTCCAGGATGAACAAAATGAAATACACGAAAATAATTCAATTAACAAACAGAGTGATTTCCTTGAGCTGCACAAAGCGGATTCTCAAACGATCAGCAGACCGAGCGATAGAGATTTAATTCAGAACCCTCTACATTTTGAACAACCTTTATATGAAAAACAATCTCTACAAAATGAAATTACACACGAGCTCACTCTTACGGAAGAAAGTTCCCGTGAAAATTTTGCCGTTCAGGATCTTATTGATATGACTCATGGAGAAGAATCTCTCATCAATGAGTTTGAATCTTTTTTTATTGAAAATACGAGTATAATCAATACAGGTATGAATGATACCCGAACCGAAGAAAAACCTCGTAATAATAAGATCACTACTGATAAAAAAACACAAGATGATAGACCAAAAACTGTGATTTTAAGTATTCACCCACAGGAAACTAAGCTTTACGATAAAAATAGTTCTGTAAGCTCCACAACGGTACCTGTCGATCCTATTCCTACAACAAAGGTCGCGGAAAACACTAAGAAAAAGCTCTCTTTGAAAGATCCAGCTTTTTTTGAATATATTCCCTCTCCTTCTAAAAAGAATACAGTAGCAGGCTACAAACCGGATACACTCAGCATACCACAACGGCCGAGCTCAAAACCTCTTGAAATACAACCAGCTATAGAACTTGATCATTCTTCCCCAGAAGCGGTTCATACTAATTCTTTAATCCATAAAGAAAAACAGAGAGCTGACTCATCTGAAGAAAATATAGTTATAAATGACCAACCGGTAGTAGTGCAAACTACTAGTGACAACCAGCCTAGTAATCTTATTAAAAGCGAAAGACCTAAACCCTTACATATAGAATCATGCGGTATATCTATTAACCGTCATGGAGTACCTCACTTTAAAATTGGTGATCATATATTGATACCATCTAATAAAGAAGAGTTTAATGCAGCTTTAGTAATGATAGATAATAAGATCGTTGCTCATTGGGGATATCTCCTTGCAGATCCTACTTTCTCTAATGAAACACGGGAACAAGCATTTCTCTATCTCTTTGATGCCGGCTCATGCGGATCTGATATGAGTAAAGGAAAAATAGTGCTTCTTATAAATAGTGCAAATAGTTGGTTGCAAGAAAGAGAAAACGAAAAGATTCACGTAGATGCAGAAACAGAGAACGACAATCAAGACTCGGATGAACAAGAGAACATTGAAACTCAACAACAGTCCAGATACTGCTCGATACAATAAAGTATCCTCTACTAACACAGTTTACTTGATGGCTAGGGATTAAGAGTATACAGTATCAAAATATAAACGAGCCCTTTCTTAGCAATAAGAAAGGGCCCTTGTACGTATAAACCTTTTTTATAGGACTTACTGCACATCACTACTATAATCTTTACTCTTAGTGTGATGTAACAGAACTCACGGAGTGTCTTTGGTATAGTTAAGCAACAACTTTTACTGCATTACACAGCATTTTTTGTACTTCTTACCTGAACCACAAGGACAATCTTCATTTCTTCCAATCTTATCAGAACTTGCTTGCTGAACTGTTATATCACCATGAGTATCATCTACCGGTCCCATAAAATTCATATCTTGAAGTTCACGTTCTCTTTTTCTCTCAAATTCCTTACTATTAAAATGCTCAATATTAAGGTGATAGACGTTTTGAATAATCTCAGCTTGAACTTGACGCATCATATCCTCAAACATCGCAAAAGCTTCACGCTTATATTCGATAAGGGGATTTTTTTGTCCCCAACTTCTAAGACTAATCCCTTCCTTAAGATGATCAAGATTCAACATATGCTGTTTCCATGATTGATCAATATTTTCAAGCATAATCCATTTATGAGCATCTTTTAAAATCGTATTCTCAGAGTCACCGGTAAGATTAAAAAATGCTTTAAATCGAGAAGCAAGAAACTCGGATAATCGAGTTCGAAGCGTTTCGCTGTCAGAAATAGAGGTGAAGTTTTCTTTCTCAAAGTCTTCAAGAGGTATCGAGGTTAAACGAGACACCGCGGTTACTACTTCTGTAGCTGCTTCCGGAGTTACTCCACGACCTGTTACATATTCGCTCACGACAGATTGAACGGTACTGCTAATCATATCTAAAATAAGATGATAGATATTCTCTTCACTTTCAAGGATTTCACGACGTATCTTATACACGACACCCCGTTGTTGATTAGAGACATCATCATATTCAAGTAAATTTCGTCTCGTATCAAAATTAGATTTTTCTACTTTTTCCTGAGAATTTTCGATGGTTTTTGATATAAATGATGATTCTATAGTTTCTTCTTCAGTCATACCCACACGCTGCATATTCTTTTTAATGCTATCACCTGCAAATATACGAATAAGATCATCTTCTAAAGATATATAAAATCTTGATTCACCCGGATCACCTTGACGTCCAGCTCTTCCCCGCAACTGATTATCAATACGTCTGCTTTCATGGCGCTCAGTTCCTAAAATATAGAGCCCACCTTGTTCAAGAGACTCAGCAATCAACTTAATATCGGTACCTCGACCTGCCATATTAGTAGCAATCGTTACGCGCCCCTTTTCACCCGCATGTGCTACAATTTCTGCTTCACGTGCATGGTTTTTCGCATTCAATACTTCATGAGGAACACCATATTTTGTCAACATCATGCTCAAAAACTCTGAAGTCTCAATAGCTATAGTACCTATAAGTACCGGTTGTCCCTTTTCATAGCGAGCTTTTACATCCTCGATAATAGCTTTATACTTACCAGCTTTACTGAGAAATATAAGATCAGCTTTATCATCTCGTATAAGCTTCTTATTGGTAGGAATACTAATCACATCAAGCTTATAGATCTTATGAAACTCTTCTGCTTCTGTGGCTGCTGTTCCGGTCATCCCTGCAAGCCGTTTATAGAGCCTAAAATAATTTTGTAGAGTTATAGAAGCCAATGTTTGAGATTCGCGTTCTATTTTAACACTTTCTTTAGCTTCAATTGCTTGATGAAGACCATCACTATACCGTCTACCTGGTAAAATACGACCTGTAAACTCATCAACAATCAATACTTCATCATCTTTAACTACATAATGAACATCTTTTTTAAAGAGCGAATGAGCTTTTAATGCTTGATTGACATGATGAAGCAACTTTACATTATCAAGTGCATAGAGATTGTTAACAGAAAATATTCTTTCAATTTTATCAATTCCTGATTCTGATAATTGAACCGAACGGAACTTTTCATCAACTTCATAGTCGGTGTCCTTCACTAAAGAGGAAAGTGCTCTATCGCAATCTACATACAAACGACTGCTTTCATCTGATGAGCCAGAGATAATAAGAGGAGTCCGAGCCTCATCTATTAATATAGAATCGACCTCATCCACGATGGCATAATTTAGCTCACGCTGCACATAATCTTCAATTCTAAATTTCATATTATCACGAAGATAATCAAAGCCCAGCTCATTATTGGTAGCGTATACAATATCAGAATTATATACCCTTTTACGTTCCGCATCAGACAAAGAATTTTGAATTACACCAATAGACAACTGTAAATGATTAAAAACCGGAGCCATCCATTCAGCATCACGTCGCGCTAAATAATCATTTACCGTTACTAAATGAGATCCTTTCCCCGAAAGAGCATTAAGATAAAGGGGTAATGTCGCCGTTAAAGTTTTTCCTTCACCGGTCTTCATTTCAGAGATTCTTCCTTCATGAAGAACAATACCACCAATAAGCTGTACATCAAAATGACGTTGCCCTAATTTACGCTTCGCTGTTTCACGCACGACCGCAAAAGCCTCAGGTAAAAGTGCTTCTAGTGACATTCCATTATCAACTTTTTCTTTAAATTGACCAGTTTTGGCACTCAGCTCATCATCAGTAAGTGGTTGAATATCCTTTTCTAATGCATTAATTTTATCAACAATAGGCTGCATCCTTTTCAGTTGACGCGCATTATTAGTACCGAACAATTTTGCAAGTAATGTAGCTATCATTTTGACTTCCTCATCCTGTGATCAAATTATTAATTTTTTTTATCATACACTTTTTTTCAACAATACGAAATGATTTACCATTTTTACGCGAATTCTTTAAGTGAAACTATGGTTAATTGCCGAGCAGTACGATCTTGTATGGTGCCTCTTCTGACTGAGCAGAAAGAGCTATTTTCTATAGTACATTCATTATACTCATAACAAAAAGCCTCTTGAGCAACTCCACAAGCCTCTAATTGTATCCTATTAAAATAGGGTAAATCAAAGAAAAGTCGGCCATTCTCCCGTACAAAAAGAGAGTCACTATACGGAAATTGGACAAAATTCTCTTTAAAATCTTCAGCAACGCTATAACAACACACTTTAGCTGAAGGCCCAAAAAAAACTCGTACAGAACCCGCATCGGTCCCAAAAGCATGATACATTTCATTGAGCATGGTACTGGCCACCATTGCAACCGAGCCCCGCCATCCTGCATGACAAATACCCACTACATGATTACGCAGGTCATATATCACGATCGGTAAACAGTCAGCGGTATAGACTGCTAATCCACTATGCATCACCTCTGTTACCAAGAAATCACCGGTCGGTTTCTGAGCAAGAAACTCTGTGCTAGTATTCTTCGAGATACGATAGCCCCGTGCACCGTGTTCTTGCTTAAGCAGGTAAAGAGTATCAAGATTCATCATTTTTTTTGCTTCTGTCAACTTATCATTACGCCATAGTTCCTCTTGAGAACTCATATGTATAAGCAGATCTCGCTCAACCTGAGCTTGAGCATTACCAAAATAAATAGTAATCAACGGATCATTATATACTTTCATCTATACATACTCTTTTCAAAAAAATTAGACCCATCGATCCTTCTAAACACTAGGCCTCTTTTACCTTTGAAGTAGTTTTCGCATAACTGCAGGAATTTCCAGATCATTTACGTCAATAGGTTCCTCTTTTTGTGCTGGCGGTACTCCAACAGGAGTAGGTGCCACGTTAGTATTCTCAGCTGTTTGACGCACAGCAGGAGCTATATCCGGAACAGAAAAAAGAGGGCCAACTGGCTGCTGAAGAATCTCTTGCACATGTGCTTGATAAGAAAATCCAGTAGCTATAACAGTTACGGTAACCTCATCGCCCAACGACTCATCTATAACAGAACCTAATATGATACTTGCATCTTCATGAGCCTGCTCATAAATAATCGATGCTGCTGCACTCAACTCATGAAGACCTAAATTGGAACTTCCGCTTATATTTAACAGGACCCCTCGAGCTCCTCCAATACTTGCATTATCAAGCAACCGCGATGCAACTGCTTGACGGGCTGCTTTTACAGCTCTATCGTCGCCCGTTGCTCTACCTGTACCGATAACTGCATAACCTCGTTGCTTCATAATCATCTTAATATCTGCAAAATCCACGTTAATGTGCCCCGGTTGTGCAATAATATCCGCGATGGACTTGATAAACTGATTAGGAATTCCATTGATCATGCTAAAAGCGTTCACTAACGATACCTTTTGATCAACTTCCTCTATTAATTTTTGGTTAGGAATTACGATTAAGGTATCTACATGCTCATGTAACAGCTCAAGAGCATCATGAGCCACTTTCATGCGACGTTTTCCCTCAAAAATAAAGGGCTTTGTAACGACCGCGATACTCAAAATATCTTTTTCTTTTAACGCGCGAGCAATAATCGGTAAAGCACCAGAACCGGTACCACCCCCGAGGCCTGCCATGAGAAAAACCACATCTGCGTCTTTAACTTGACGAATAATACTATCAATATCCTCCTCAGCGGCACGTCTTCCAACTGCAGGGTCTGCACCCGCACCTAAACCCTTAGTAGATTTGACTCCAAGCTGAATTTTATGCTGAGCCTTTGAGAGCGTAAGAGCTTGCGCGTCGGTATTTGCAACAATAAAATCGATCGTTTCATAGCCTGATTCGATCATACTGTTAACCATATTACTACCCCCGCCGCCCACACCTAAAACTTTTATACGGGCAACCGATATTCGATTGTCACTTTCTCTTTCAAAATCTATCATTTTTTGCCTTCTCTAGAAAAAATCTGCCACCCACGATTTCATCCGATAAAAAACTCTATTCATTAAAGGTCCTGACAGCTCATTAAGAGCAACCCCTTTATTTTTCTTTAAAGTATGTAACAACAAACCATACGCAGTTGCATACACCGGACTTGAAAGTACTTCCTTAAACATAGGAGGAACATGCGGATTACCAACTCGAGCCGGAACTCGTAGAGAAATCTGAACAGTTTCCTTTATCCCATTTAAAAGAGCTCCACCCCCCGTTAATACTATACCAGCAGGCATAAGATTTTCTAGATGCCCCTGCTCTATCTCCTTATGAACCATCATAAGAAGCTCTGAAACACGTGGCTCAATAATGCGAGCAATCTCATCTATAGACACCATGGTAGTTTCTTCACCATGAACCATTTCAATCTCTATCTGCTCACTTGTTCGAAACAATGAACGAAGTGTAGAGCCATATTCCTGTTTAACGCGTTCAGCATCTTTAATAGTAGCTCGCAAGCAGAGGGCAATATCATGGGTAATTAAGTTACCTGCGATAGGAAATACTTTGGTATGTCTTATAGTCCCTTGTTGATAAATTGCAAAATCTGAAGTTCCTCCACCAATATCTAAAAGCGCTACGCCAAGCTGTTTTTCATCAGGACTTAAAACAGCATCTGCAGATGCTAAAGGTTCAAAAATTATGTCACTAACCTCAACACCCGCTGTCATACAAGCACGCACCAGATTTTGAACCGATGCAACAGCTCCTGTTACAATATGAACTTGAGCTTCCAATCGAACACCAAACATTCCAACCGGATCAGCAACACGATGGTGATTATCAATAGTATAATATTGAGGAAGAACATGAAGGATCTGCTGCCCTTCAGGAATAACAACCGCACGAGCTGCAGCCAGAACAGAACTGACATCATGAGGCCGAATACGACCATTTTTTATTGGTATCATACCTTGAGAATTAAATGCTTGTACATGAACCCCTGAAATACCAATACAAACAGATTCGATAGTACATCCAGCCATAAGCTCCGCCTCTTTTATAGCAAGCTTTATCGAATGCACCGCCTGTGCTATATCAACTACCACACCACGCGAAACGCCATAGGAAGGCGCTTTGCCAATACCTATAACAGTGAGTCCTTCATCAGAAACCTTTTGTGCCACTAAAACACTAATTTTAGTTGTACCAATGTCAAGAGCAACTAACATCGTATCATATGTTGACTGATTATTCATGTATATTCCTACAAAGGTGAACACACAAGAGAGTCTCTCAAGCGCATATCCACTTTAATTCCATTTTTATACCGCCCACTTTGAGCTTCAATTATACGTCGAACATATGTTCTTTTTTCTTCATCGTGTAATGCTACCACATCGGCAATAAGTAGAATACGAGATGCACGACCTTGTAAGATAATTTCCGATTTTGAGTGCCACGTAATTATAAAATCTTCAAACAAGGAGCTACTGATTTCATGAACAGAGGCCAAAAGTTCAGGATCGACCTTCTTTTCTTCATACTCTGTTCCCGCAATAAAAAAAACGGGAAGCCCAGCAAGTGCGGCTTCACTAAAGAACTTTTTTTCGATAAGCTCGCCTGAGTTACACAGTATATACTCTTTTTTTAAACCGCTCGAAGAGGCAATACATACCTGAGGCTTAAAAGATTTTACGGTAATATGGGCAATCAATGAACTTGTATATCGTATATCAAGAGCCGCTACTGCGGGACACTCTTTTTTAAGACGAGCTAACAGGCCCGCCGCTCCGACCGACCTCATAAAACCTGATTCAATAATTTTTTCATTACTGAGCCTACACTCTTCAGAAATCTTTTGATCGAAAATGACATGGGCCTCATGTGGAGCTAAGGCATAACCCACCGCACACCCTACCAAAGCGGTACAAAAAAGGCTCATCATAGTCTGTTTTCTAAAAATAATTCGTACAATATTCATACATAACCTGCTCAAAAGCCTTCTATTACAGGCACTAAGTATATATCTTTTGACCCACTATGTATACTCCATCGCCTAATCAGAAGAAAACTTCACCGACCAATCGATTAGAGCACCTTCCAAAGCTGCTATCTGATTTCTTGTGTAGCAACACCTTGTACTATAAGAGCTTTTAACTATTTCTCAAGAAACAATTATTCACCTTAAAATTCCTACACCTAGCCTTAGAAAGCAAAACCTATTTCACGGCTCAACGTTTAGAAACACCTTTAGGTGCGCTTTCAGCGGCTACCAACTTACCAGAAGTATAACTTATAACAAATAACAAAATTCCTGCTGCTACAGAAGCATTATACGATATATCTTTACTTCTTTGTGAAATACTAATCTCTTTTCCATACGGAAGAACATTTTTGCTAATACCTACCGCCTCATTTCCGATAACTAAACAGAGAGGCTGGACAAAAGTCACGGTCATAGCATCAACACCTTTTAACGTAGCTAAATAAAGAACATATCCGGCTTGCCTCAGCGCTTGCGCTGCTGCTAAAGCTGTTGGAGCTTCATAAATTTCAGCATACTCAATAAGGCCGGCAGATGCCTTAAACGCAGCGGCGTTTAAAGGAGCACTATTTTTTCCACAGATAATAATTCCATCGACTCCGGTACATGAAGCAGAACGTATAATAGCACCCAAATTTCGAGGATCCTGAATTCCGTCAAGCAGTAAAAGATAAGGACTTTTTGATGGTTCGAAGAATTTTTTTCTTTTTACAAAAGGAGTAACCCATCCAACGACCGACTGATGATCAGTTGTTCCCGCCATGCGTGTTAAAGCATCTCGTGGCACATACTGAATCTGTATATCTTTTGTTAAAAGTGACGCAATCATATCCCACGCCTTAGGAGTAGGTCGTGTGGTATACAGCGTTACCAGCTTTCTTCTTTTTGCTTTCAAAAGCTCTATAATAGGATAGACCCCAAAAATAAGTTCTAAATCTCTTTCTTTTTTCACCACTTCACATCCTCTTTAAACAACTATAATCAGACAGTGCCTTGTCGTATAGTATACTCAATAGAAAAAAATAATATATAAATTTCCTAGTAATAGAACTTAAAAGCAGTAGCTCGGGAGGCTTAGAAGCCTCTTTATAAAGCGTTCATCAAAAAACCTATTTCTTGTATTACACTTTTCTACAGGCCTTTTCCATGCCTTATAAGGTAAATAACCATACATAACACAGCAATCAAAGTTCACCTTATAAAGAACTACTATTTTTTTAATAAAATAGTACCAACACATGCAACAGCCCAGATGCCAGTAAAAATCGGCAGTAAAAATTCTAAAGCATATGATCAGTCACAATGAGCATAGCCAAGAAAGAGCGGTTATGCTCCTAAGTAATGCTGTTTTTCGTTTTTACCCAGAGAAAAGAGACGAAAGGCCTCTACATTTACTACACAGAGGCCAATACTATTAAGCGATAAGTTACTCAGAATCTCTAACGAACAAAAAGAGTATCGCTCTTCTGACTAAAATGTCCTGTGGTACTATTTTCAAAATGCTGAATAAGCACAACATTTTTTTGATGAGATATATCCCATAAATCTCCCGTTTTACCGGTAGATACAGTAAATAGTTTCTTTCCATCAAAACTAAATGCAGCATGCAAAACGTCAGGAAAAACTCGTAATATTTCTAATTTCAGAGGCTCTTCTTCTAAAGGATCCACCGTTATAGCATGTAACACTGAACCTTGATTCGTGCTAAAGAGAGAGAATGCTTTGGTACCGTCGGGGCTGAGTTCTGTCGACACAATGCCTTCAGGAAGCTCAACCACCCCTTCAGCACGGGGATTCCATATCCACGCTCTATCGCCATCTCGTGATTTAATAAGAACCTTAGTGCTGTTCAAGCTAAATTTTTCTGGATAAATTTTATTTCGCCCACTCCATTCAATTGCAGTTATAAGTTCTTTATACTGTTTATGATGATGATCGGTATTATACAGATCAACTCCTTTTTTATGCCCTACTGCAAGAAGCTTTCCATCGGGACTCAACAATGTTGAACTCTTTTTTGAATATTCATATCGAGGTGAATGTTTTTTTTCGCTTGAAAATGCATCTTTTTTAGGAGAATGAACATCTTTTTCAAAGGCAATATGAGAGCGCTCTTTCTGTAACACCACTTCTCGATTTCTTAAATCTACTAATTCTACTTTTTTTGAAAACTCAAAAAGCAGTTTTTTAGAATCCGAAGTAAATGTCACATTCACAATATGTTTATCATACTTAAAAAGATACAGAAACTGACCCGATTTATCAAAAAGCGCTGCTTCTTTGTCTCTTTTAATTACAAAAGAGTCACTACGAGGATTAAATACACCCAATTCAATACAGTCACTAGAAGGAACCCGTTCGGGCTCAAAAAAGGGCTCAACTAACCATAGATATGCTTCCTTTTTTGACACAGCAAGAATCGATTTTCCATCATCACTAAAAACCGCAGTTTTCACAACAGTGTTAAACTCGATTGAGCCTAAAAGTTTTTTTTCAGAAATACTCCAGAGCTTTACTTTTTTAGCAGTTTTCGTCAGAATTTTATCCTCACTTGCATTAAACACCGCCGTAGGAAACTCATTATTTTCAAGGCACTCTAAATACAAAAGAACCTCACCTGTTATAGTACTATATACCCACAGCCCTTCGTTATTAGCAATAATAATTTTTTTTCCGCTAGGGCTACATCTATCATAACTTACCTCTAGGCAAGGCATTACCAGTGAACATTCATTACAAGAGGCTAACAAAAGCCCCACCCTTGTTGAGTGAATAATATGAGTAGATTCATGTTGCTTACCGGATAAGTCATTTCCGACATCTTCCTTAGGCCCATGCAAAGCAGTCATGCTTTGATGATCTTTTTTGTAATCCTTAAAAAAGAACATAGAAGATGCTTGAGGGATATCAGTACTGTCCTTATTCTTAT
The DNA here is from genome assembly GCA_013815795.1 of Candidatus Babelota bacterium. GTDB lineage: Bacteria > Babelota > Babeliae > Babelales > Babelaceae > PRDV01. Next base: position 11,810 of record JACDFK010000024.1, read on the forward strand.
GCACTGCGGGCCACGAAATAGGCTCATCATCTATTTTCCTTATTCTCTTAGATACGCGCATTACGGGAATAAATTCCTCCTGCTGAATGCTTTCATTTCCTGCGGGGAGCTTTGCATGAGAGATATCTCTATTTTTTGTCATTTCTAGGGTACCGCCTACTTTCCTGTCGGTAGTTAAGGACTTGAGTGGTATCATACGTACAGGTCTTGAGAAACTCGATACCTCAACCGCAGAAGAAGACGTATGTTTTAAATGCTCATTAAAAGAGTTGTTATGTAAGACATTTTCTTCGAGATCCTCGTCTGTTGACTGCTTAATAAGAGAAGCGCATTCACTCGCTAAGGTGGTTAAGGTAGAAATAGTAGTGGTCTTTCTGGGTGCTACATGAAGAATAGGTTTCTTATGAGGATCTATTTCTAACTCATCACTTACGGGCATAAGAGCATCCAACGCTGCATTCAAAGTGCCATAGATATCATGAGACCCGTATCCCTTGGGTGACTCCTCTTTAGTGCCCTTTGCGTTCGGCTCCGGAAAACCGATAGAAGAGTTAAAAGTAAAGGAATTTTCTTCTCTTTCAAAAGAAAAAACATCTTCATATTCTACTTTTTTTACTTCCTCAGCCAAATTGATAAGTATAGGTGGTACCGCGTTATTAACCCAGTAATGAGAACTTTGGGGGCCTGGAGGAGAACAGACTGTTAGAGGTTGCGTGTCAAGCTCTCTATCTACATCTTTCGCAAAAAGCGAAACCGCTCCTGAGCTAGAGCCCCCCACAATTTTTTTTGTATCAGGAAATGAAAAGGGAGTAGTATAATCGGCCTTTTGAACGTCTTGAGCTTTTTTACTAGGAGAGGTAAAGGCAGAACTAGAGAAAGCCTGACTAGAGCTTTTAGGTCTGGCAATAAGATACTGATCTTGTCGCTTGGGCTGCTCTCTTGATGAAAAAGCTCGTGCACGATTATAGGAAGGCATTTCTTCAGCATGGCTCTTAACTCCACCAAGATCGTTGCTATCTCTTCCCCTCCAACTTGCTTTTCTCGACAAAGGACTCTCTATAGTTTTTTGTACCGCTGTTTTTGAAGAAAAACGATCTTTAATGGTTTTTTTTAGCAGCTTGTCTGAAGATGATACAGCAATAAAACCGGACGCTGTATCGTTCAGACTGGCAGCGGGATATGAAACTAATGAAAAATGACAATCTTCATCGTGCGCCTTTTTTATTTCTGCAGACATAACCGATTTTTCGATAACAAGTGCGGTGCGTTTATTGCTGATGTTTCTATAAAGAGGTTCCCCGGCAGGTGGATTTTTAATTTCTTGATGCAATAAAGGAAGTGCAGGTAAAAGAGGAATACTATTTTTAAATGTTTCATCAGGAAAAAAAACATTATAACTAGAAACGGAATCTACGGTCCCATCTACATAAAACGGAAAAACAACTTCGTTTTTTAGGTCTCCTTTAGACCTTGACTCTAAGCTAATAGCACCTTTTGGCCTATTTGTTAAAAGTGATGGTTTACTTTCAGGAAGTAAGGATATTATTTCTGATGAAATTTCTTCCTCTTCAGCTTGCTTGGGCGAAAGTGACTTCTCATCTGAGGTACGGGGTAGTTCAGCGTTATGATGAAGTAGCAGGTGAAAATCTTCATGCTTTTCACCTGCTACTTCCAGCTCTTGTGAATGCTCTTCTTTTTCGCCCTCTGGCACAAAGACAGGTGGAAGAACAGAGGTGTCAAATATAAGCTTATCCATCCCCCCACAGGAGAATGTACTCCGACCATAAACACAATACATGCCAGGGTTACTGTTTTTTTAGTTCTAAAGTTCATCGTAAAATCTCCGGCATATATTAGGGAATCTATACTTCAACACTCTCTGTCTCTATGAATCTTGACTCTAGGTCATAGAATTGTGAAAAAAAGCATTATTTATTTTCTTAGAAATGTCAAACGTAGAGCTCGTAGAAAATAGAGGTCCTTAAGAAAAAGTAGTTTCTATCTCTTTTAGTGAGATATGCAACTTCCTACACAATCTTAACTGCAGAAAAATAAAGATATATTTTCTCTTTAAAAAAGGTGGTTTTAAAAGCACGCAAGCTGCTCAAGATTTCCAGGTCTACTGCCTCAGGTGCATACAATGACACAGAACAAAATAAATAGTATATTTAAAAATATACAATAAAATGAGCCGAGCTACATACATTATTGTATAAAAAATAGTTTCTAGCCTTTTTTATAAATATACTGACGTATACAGTATACTGAAGTATACATAAAGATGCCGACAAAGGGTCTTGCCTTTTTTTTTCGTTTTTCCTATAATTAAAAAGAGTATAAATACTATTGTAAACTTTTTAACACAAGGAGTTTCTATGAAAAACATAAAAAAATTCCCTTTAGCTTTCTGTGTACTCATAGGCTCAAGTAGCTTCATACCACGTACAGATGCTCGTATGCATCACCTGTGGTTTGATGACTCCTCATTTTTTGATACTTCATGGGTTGATAGCATGATGGATCTGCGTGAGCAGTCGACGAATCTTATGAAAGCGCATATGGAACAGTTCGGGCCATCTAAAGAAGATAAAGAATCCTTTAAGGCGGCACAAAAACTACTCTCATCCATAAAGCACGCAATCACAGAGGCCAATCATAAAGTAACCATTAAACTTTCTGGATTTGAAAATCTTGATAAAAAAGATATTAAGATTGTAAAAAGGAAAAATGGATGGGATGGTGTCATTACGGTCAAAAATGGAACAGTTGAGTTTTTCATTGCAAAAAAAGGTATAAAAATTGTTCGTAGAATCGAACTAAAAACTGAAGAAAAAAATGATAAAAAAGGATCATTCTTTTATACCGGTTCTGTAGCAGCCGAATCAGAATCCTTTAAGGCTCCTATTAATCTGCAAACAGTCAAAGCTGAAGCTATTAAAGATAATAGTTTAGTTATTACTGCAGACCAAGAAAAAGAAGAGCTCCTTTCTATTCCTTAATTAAACTTTATTATAATGTCGAATAAGGCCCGGTACTACTGGGCCTTAGTACTCTGAAGGAACACATGGATAGACAATCCTTTATTGAGCTTAATAGATCGGCATTTAATCACAATATCGACCACATTAAAAATGCAGCCAACGGCAGCCAAGTAGCCTTAGTACTCAAAGCCAACGCGTATGGTCACGGCCTGAAAGAGTTAGCTGCATTTGCACAGAGTAATCAAACTGTTTCCTGGATATGCACCGCCACACTCACTGAAGCTTTTCTTGTCAGAAACCTAGTTCCTGAGAAACCAATTCTAGTGCTTTCTCATAGCGACTCCTGTCTGGAAAAAGCGATCTCGCTCTCTATTCATCTCACCGTTTATACCATCGAAGATGCTTATGCGATTAGCCGAGCTGCGCAGAAAACGGGCAGAACTGCCTCTATCCATATTAAAATCGATACAGGAATGGGAAGACTGGGATTCACCCCTGATGAAGCGCCTTCTTTTATTCAAAAGGTGCGTCTCTTACCCTCTATTGCAGTCTATGGAATATATACCCATTTGTGTGATACCCCTAACGCTGACCAAAGCTTTAGCTACCTTCAGCTACAAAGATTTGATGATCTTCTCGTTTCTCTTGAATCGATGGGAATCTCTATTCCTTGTACCCATGCACTTTCCTCCAGCGGTCTGGTCATTAAGCCCTCGAGAACCTATACTTTCCTACGATGTGGAGCATTTGCATATGGAAACTGGAAATCAGAATCACACAGAAAACTTCTCTTAAGAGATCATCCTCAGCTCCACCTTGAGCCAATTCTCCGATGGAAAACACCGGTCATAGCTCTCAAAACTATTAAAAAAGGCGATTCGGTAGGGTACGATAGAACATTCATTGCACAGCGGCAAACGCTACTCGCACTTACCCCTATAGGCTATGCGGACGGGTACCCACGAGCGCTTTCTAATAAAAAAGATGTAGCAGTTTACAACAACCATTTACTTTCTGTGGCAGGGCTTGTAAGTATGAATATTACCGCATTTGATGTTACTCACGTACCCACTATTAAACTGTATGATACCATAACCGTACTAGGTGGAACCGAAAATTCTTCGATTTACCGGTGTGCACAGATAGCCCATACCATTAGCAATGAACTTTCAGTACATATAAATTCACAATTTAGAAGAGTAATAACAGAAGAACAACCACTCACTGAAAAAGCTACTCCCCCTATGCGTGAAAGTTCATACCAGCTTTAAAAATGCTATAGTTTATTTTATTTTATTTTTGACACAAGGATCTTATGTATATCATAGAAGGAAATATTGGCGCCGGTAAATCCACCTTCCTGCGCCTTATTCAGTCCCTGCTTCCCCATATTTCAGTCATTTTCGAACCTATTCATACCTGGCAAAATAATAGCAGCGGTGATTCGATTTTGGCACATTTTTACAATAACCCTCATCGTTGGGCCTATACGATGGAAACGATCGCACTGGCATCTCGCGTGCAAGAGCACATCAAAGAACAAACTAACTCATACCCCTTTAGAATTATGGAGCGATCGATTTACTCGGGACGCTATGTATTTGCAAAAAACGGTTTTGAGTCAGGCTTTTTAAATACCCTAGAATGGCAGATTTATAATGAGTGGTTCACCTTCCTTACCACAACTAGTTGCAAACTCCCCCAAGGCTTCATCTATTTAAGAGTGGATCCTGAAATAGCATTTGAACGTATAAAAAAGCGACAAAGATCAGCTGAGTTAAGCATTAGCTTAGAATATATACACCAGATACACACTTGTCATGAAGATTTTTTAATACACAAAAAGAATATGCCTTCACACCTAGCTCAGATACCGGTATTAGTAATAGATTGTAATCCAGAATTTGAAAAAGAACCGGCTGAATTTGAAAAACATATTGAGGCAATTGAAAAATTTATGGTATCAGACCTTTTACAATATGACTCAGTAAGCGTTGATCAGAGCAGACCTCCTATCAAGCCAGTATCAAAAGTAGAATAGCATTAGAATTTTTATCTACTCAAAAAATAGAGTATTCGTTCAGACACTCCAAGAATTAGTTTTCTAATTTTATACATGACAAGAGTGGGGCAACGAAAATATCCATTGCCCCACTCTTGTGAAACTTAGTATTACGAAATCTTATAAAATCGATGTTTTCCCACTTTAATTACCATATCTGGTTCAAGAACGATAAGAGCTTTACTATCAAGAACCTTTTGTTGATTAATGGTTACTGCACCTGCTTCAATGAGTCTGCGTGCTTCACTTGAAGTTGAAAGCGCTCCTAAATGCCTTAATATGTCTACAATCCAGATTGGCTTTCCTAAAAACTCACCACATGAGACCGACTGGAGATGAGAGAAATCTTTTTTTTGAAAAAGTTCTTCAAAGCTTAATTGTGCTGTATTTGCTTCTTGCGAAGACCAAAATCGTGCAATAATAGAATGAGCCATCACTTTTTTAAGCTCCATAGGATGAGCTTCGTTCCTTTTAATAAGGTGCTGCATGGTAGTAATATCTTCAACCGTAGCATGAAGCAGTACTTCATAGTAACGCCACATAAGCGTATCAGAAATAGACATCAGCATTCCATAAGCCTTATCTGCAGGATCTGCGAGACCGATAGCATTTCCAAGAGATTTAGACATTTTAGCGGTACCATCAAGACCCTCTAAAAGGGGAAGCGTCATAACAATTTGAGGTTCTTGCCCCCAATGCTCTTGTAAAAATCTTCCCATGAGAAGGTTAAATGTCTGATCAGTCCCCCCAATCTCCACATCTGCCTGCAAAGCAACCGAATCATATCCTTGAAAAAGAGGATACAGTAACTCATGAAACCCGATTGGCTGATGTTGCGCTATTCGCTGTGCGAAATCTTCCCGTTCAGTAATCCGTGCAAGCGTAACTTTACTACAAAGAGATACCATTTCACGGCTTGATAAGTTATTTAACCATTCTGAATTATAACGCACCGTCACCCGTTCTGGATCAAGTATTTTACTTACTTGATTAAAATAGGTCTTAATATTGAACTGAATCTGTTCATCAGTAAGAGGTGGTCTTGTTTTAGAACGTCCACTGGGGTCACCTATGCGCGCCGTAAAATCACCTATAAGAAAAATAACTTCATGGCCAAAATCTTGAAATTGCCTCATTTTTGAAAGGCATACAGCATGACCCAAATGAAGGTCCGGTGCTGTAGGGTCCGCGCCCAACTTAATTCTTAACTTCTCGCCTCGGGCAAGCTTTTTAAGCAGATCTTCTTTAGGAATAATCTGTTCAGTTCCTGCGATCAAGCGATCATATTGATTATTCATCTTTTATACTCCACATACAAATGCCATATGATATGCCACCCATTCTGTTACTCTCATAAAATAGTTGATCAAAGGATCTATAAATAAAAAGAGAACTAGAATTGGCCCAAAAAAAGTAAAGTAGTCAGCATATTCCATATATGAATAGCTTTTTTCAGCCCCGATAGCAAGCATATAACGAAATCCATTATAAATAATACTTACCGTCGCGATAAGTATATTGAGATATACAATTGCAATCAATAAATAGGCAATAACAATAGAAAGAGGTGAATCAAAAGCGGCAAAGAGCGAGGCCATATTGAAATGAGCACCTGACGAAGAAAATATTGCAGCTATAGGCCTATAGCTAAACACTAACCCAATAAGATCTCGTATCCTTAATACAGAACTAAACGAGCAGACACATATAAAAAGAGAGATTATAGCTAAGATAATACTTATGAGCGCTTCTACAAAAAAAGCAGCGCCTAACTTTAGGCTGCCCCACGGTCCTCTAAAATAAGACGGGTCTATAGGAACAGTTTGAAACCATCCTATGCCAAAAAAAAGTAACGCAAAAATACCAAAGGGATCAAGATGAACTAAAGGATTAAGACTTAAAAAACCCTCTTGACGTGCAGTAGGATCTCCTAATAAATACGTGCTGTAAGCTTGTAGTGAACCACTTATAGTATGAGTAATCATATACGCAAAAATGAAAATGATAGTAGAAAAAATAAACTCTATAAGAGAAAGATTAATCATAGTAGTATTTCCTAAAAACTGTTTCTATTTAGTGTACCAGATTTCACACATCGGTCAAAGGACACTTAAAAAAAGGGGGGCTTAGATGAACTTGAAAATCAATAAGATAGCTCTACATTTCGCAAAGCAGGTCGGAAATTCTATTTTTTAAGGATAACAACAATCTTATAGTTCTTAGATTTCTGTTACCCTACTGATTAGTTTTTCTGACAAAATTATACGTTTGTAGAAGTTAGAGCTCTGTTCCTGATAGTGTTTTGCAAAAAAACGTACTCACCTATTTAACAGGCCTTTCCTTCTGTAGAGCGCTCTCAGAACAGGACATCTTATAAAAACAAAAGACAATGATTGATACCAATTAGCATTTTTCATTTCCACCTAGAATACTACTAGGCCAGCTAGAATATGTCTTTAGAGCATGACCCCCATAAGGTTTCTCTCGATTTTTTGCTGAGACTTTCTGAGCGCATTCAGATAACAAACATTGTTCTAGCTTTTCTACAAGTCCTTTTATTTCGAGGTTAGTACGAGGATCTTCTATAAGAAGCTCAATGATTTTTCTTAACTGAGCAAGTTCATGCTCATTTTTATTGCGGTATAAAGTCGTAAGAGACTGCGATTGCGCACTGCCAGCAGCTGTTGTATGAGGATCATCATCGTGACCACGGTAGTAACCATAGTGGCTTTCGTTCCAGTCATTTTTTAATAATACCGCATTTTTATAATCATTAAGGGCAATTGACAACGCATAATCATTATGTTGGTTTTTGCAATTTGGATTAGCATTTGCTTTTAAAAGCAGCTCAGCAATTTCAGCCGCACGTACATCAATAGCGCTTAAGAGAGGCGTCTGCTTATCTACATTTACCGTTTCTAAAAGAGCTGATTTATCTCTTCTTAAAAGAGCGGAAACTAAGAGCTTATTTTTAGTATACGTCGCCAAATGAAGAGGAGTATTCTGTTTATTCTTTGTTTTCTGATCGATAGAATTAATACAACTAAGGAGATAGAAAATTATGGTATTTTTACTTGAAATTATTGCGGTAGAGAGAGGATTATAATGAGCTTCTGGTACCTCGAGAGAAGCTCCTGCTTGCATTAAAGTTTCAACTGCCTCCAAGGACTTACACTCAATAGCTGCAATAAGAGGATTTCTTTGAAATACACAGCGATCGATTTCGCCAATACTGAGTTGATCAGCACAATAAACATTGATAAAATCTACGACCCCTGGTCTATCACTCATATCGGCAGCAATATGCAAAAAAGAATAGTTTTTTTTAAAAAGATCATAAATTTGTTCTATAACCTCCTGTAATAATACTTTTCTTTCTGAAATAAGAAAGGAAACATTTTTTTTCATGCGAGGCCATAGGCTTACATCACTATTTTCCTCTTTATATAGTTGCTCTACAGCCATATTATCATCGGAAGAAGAATCTTCAGAATAGTTCTCATTAAAATCTGAATTATCACTAGACTCGAAACTATCTTCACACTCAATCTCATTAAAGCCGCCGGAGGTATTTAAAGCAATAGAAAACTTATCAGCGGCCTCTTCTCTGCTCTTTTTTATGAGGAGTTCAAGATAAATCTTTACTATGTGTTTTTGAATGTCCGGAAGAAGATCTTCAACCTGAGTAAGCAATGAAGAAAATACACACTCCTTAACACGTGCTTGAGCCACTATAGTATAATGAGCAATAGAATTTTCTATATCATGCAATGAACTATTTTCAGTCCATTTTTGCGCAAGAGCCTGATTCTTACCGTCTTTGATTAGACTATTCATACCAACCATTTGATTACAACCAAAAATTACTATAAAACCATAGAAAAGTCGCACTGTTTGGCAGAATAAGTTTATCATTACTAAATCTTCCGATTTGAAGGATTAAGAAGCACTATTAATAGGTATGAATATAAAATACTGGAATCGAATTCTTAATAAAAGCAGCATATTTTGTTTCTATATTATAAAACAAATAACATTACTTCATACTTATTATTACAATATCATATTTTCACTAAAAGTCTATTATTTTCTACGTGAAAAAGCAGATTAGGCCATAAAAATGATCCATTTTTTCATCTTCATTAGACCAGAAGCTTCTTTCGAATAGTTTTCAAATTGAAAAAACATCTTGACTTGACAAAAGAGATGACATAAAAATCCTTTATTTTATTTCCAGTGAGAGCAAGCGGCCGAAACTTTTATTCCGCATCACAGGCAAAAAAACTATCGTAAGATTCTCTTAAATACTAACCTAACCCCTATTGATGCAGAAATTTTCTAAGAATTATCTCCTTCCTCCTAAC
>JACDFK010000084.1 GCA_013815795.1 Candidatus Babelota bacterium
CTATTATGCCTCTTCGAAAAGCAGATGCGGTAGGAATGGTGCTTTGTATCCCACACCATACACTGCTGCATGGTGACTCAAAAAGGTGAGCGAGTACTGAAAAACGTGCATCCCCTATACCAAATTTATCAGAAACGAGATGTTTAAGCGCAAATTGTCTCACTTCATCTTCAGGGGTTACGGGAGCAGCAGCATCATCAGTAGTGAAAAAAGGATTGTTTTTTATCTGGTCGATTTCTGATTCTGTTAAGAAAAAGTTCTGTAGCTGATAGTATAAAGGCATACGGGCTTGAAAAACGAGATTGTTCCACTTCTTTCCATAGCTAAACATGAAACCTACGCGATGTTGTTGAAGTTTTATCGTACTAAAAAGTCCTAAAACATTGGGGACATCAGTTTCGATAAATTCAGCATTGCTGATCTCATTAATTATGTTTTGGTTATTTAAATCGATATAACTACTTAAAAAGGGACTGTCTTGCGTAAAATAAACTTTGGGTGAATAGTTATAGAAAATTTCCGTGGTAAATACTTGATTTGTTTGCGAGAAATAGTCCGGTAGAAGCGCTGGTTCGTCAAGAAGACTTCGACGTGTTACTGGTCCTATAGTTCTTTTGTATAGATCCTCTCTTAAAATCGCGACCGCATTGATAAGAGGAGGGTTATCATCCGGCGAATCTGCCGGCGTTAGAAGACTGAGGATGGTTGCGGTAGGAAAACAACTTCTCTTTACGGGAACAGGAGCCTCTAATTGGTTAAGAGTTGAATCTAGAAGTGCCTCTATTTCCGGGTCGAGGTCTGATGAGCAGCAGTGTGAAAGAAAAAATGTCGATTGTGGTACAAGCAGAAGAAGTAAAGATAGAGTTTTTTTCATCGGTTTATTCCTATATAAGGGCAGTATATACCCTTTTTATGAACGAAGACTATTACATAAGTAGGTTGATAGCTTTTACTACTGGCTGCTCTACTTCTATGCAGGTCCCCAAAAAAACCAGTGCTTTGGCAAATCCTGATCGATTTAGGCGTTTCTCTCTTTTTTTTTAAAATAGTTTTAAAAACGCAATCAAAGTTCTGTATAGTTTTTATCTCGCTATGAGATACACTATAAGATCGGTTGGTTAAGGTTTTCATAATTTCTGATAATTGTAATTTCCTATAAGCAATGATGTATTCATTTTTTAGAGTCCGAGATCTTCTTGTATATACCTTTTTTTTATTTTACAAAGTATAAACAGCTATAACAATATGCTTTTTTTTAGTTAAACTTAAGTGTAGCATCTTTTTTTGCATTCACAAAATTGGGTTTGTAGTAAAGTGTGGGAATTTTGTTTTTTTATGTATTTTTTGTACTTATTATGGAGGTATTATGCACGCTCTGCACAATCAAAAATATTTTGTTGTTGAAGGGAATATTGGAGCGGGGAAATCTACCTTTTTGAAAGTAATTCAAAATTTCTTGAACGCCCAAGTCGTTATGGAGCCACACGAAAAATGGCAAAATGTAGGAGGACATAACCTTCTTGATAATTTTTATGCAGATCCTGAAAGATGGTCTTATACCTTTCAAATGTATGCTTTTATCACCAGAACGATGGAGCGTAAAAATGCTGCATTACGTAACTCAAAACCCTTTCAAATACTTGAGCGATCTGTCTATTCTGACAGGTACTGTTTTGCTCAAAACTGTTATGAGCTTAACGTGATGAGTGAGCTTGAGTGGAATTTGTATAAGGAATGTTATGATTGGCTTATAGATTCGTATACGGTTAAGCCAAATGGTTTTATATATTTACAAACTGATCCAGAAGTATGCTATAAAAGGCTTTTAAAAAGAAATAGATTTGAAGAAGCTGGTGTTTCTTTAGACTACTTGCAAAGAGTCCATGATAAGCATGAGTCCTGGCTCATTAAAAAAGAGGGCATTGCTCAATTTTTAGTTGAAGTCCCGGTACTTGTTATTCCTTGTCATGAAGATTTTGAGCAGGATATAGAGCTGCAAAAGGCTCATATGGTTAAAATAATAGATTTTCTAGCAGTACACCATGAGATTCCTCATGCGTTGAGTGCCCGGGAAAAATTTTTATAGTAAGTTTTTTCAGAGCTAGGTATTCTTCTACATAGATATGAGATGTTTACTGGTACATTACTGTTCATCAGTAGATATCTCATATCTCTTAATAATAGACCCGTCCTTTATAACTACTTAACTACAGAATGCGGAGCTTTTTAGAAAAATGGTCTTCCGTATAGTGAACTATCTCTGAAAAATAGTAGTGTGGGTGCAACGAACTCCATGAAACCAAAAAGTCAGCTTTGATAGGTCGTTCTTTGTCTTCTTTCTTTTCCGCTCTTATAGGTACAGCAAAAGGTCTTCAACAGGAATTTTTATGTACCATCGGTTTTTGCTTCTTTATGAATCTGTAAAGCCATGTGATATGGTATATTCTAGATCTTTTATGCATTTATGTTAGTTTCAAGATTACCTTTTAGTAGATCTATTACGGATTTAAGCCTCTGTAGCATTCCGGGAGAACAGTTATTCCATTCTCTAAAAACAATCTGATCTAAGGGGGGAGTTTCTGTTAAAACACAGGGGATGGTAAAATCCCACTTAAGGGTAAGGATAGCTTTGAAAATTTCAAGAAAAATGTCATTATCGCCTTGAACGTAAACCTCTGCTGCTTGCACCAGAGCATCGGATGGTAACGAGCAAGCTCCTACATCAAAGAGATATCGCGCTATCTGTATGTTTTTATGCCTAAGAGCCTCTAAAAATGGGGTCACCTGTGTTTGGCGTATTACTGATCCTGAATCTCGACCGTTTCTATATTTTAATTCTCTTTTTACAATGAAACAATGATGTGGGAAAGCACCTGCTTTCAGAAGTAGATCCAATTTTTTTTGTAATTCTTCCTTTTTTTCTTCTTCTGTACAGGTAAGAAGCTTATGAATAACTATAAAAAACGGAGAAGGTCCTGAACGAAATACATTAACCTGAGCCCCGTGCTTAATCAATAGACTGATTATCTCTAGAGGGGCATCACAAAGTAACGATTCAATAAGTATATTTTTGTTTAAAATAGGATTTAATAGATCAGAAGTGGTTTCTTTCCAGCAATAATTAACTATTTGATAAAATCTGGTTTTATCGCTCTCAGAAAGGAGTGTGAAATTGTTAAGTACCTGTAGTATAAAATTCCATGTATCAGCTATTTCCCATTGTTGGCCTAGGAGAAGCGCTGATCGTTGATTAAGAAGGGTCATACGAATGGTATCGCCCTTATCTATACTTTCCTTGTAACACGTAAGCTCTTCCTCACACAAAACAGAGTGTAATTTGGATAGCATTGGTTTTTCGAAATCGTCATAGTGCCAGAGCATATAGTCAATAAGATCTCTAGTTAAGCTTTTATAGTTTTTTAAAAGTTCTAAAGATTCTGTATCGGTTCGTAGAAATGCGGTAAGATTTCTGATGGCCTCACGTGCAGTAGGTGCTTCTATAAGAAAACCTGCTATCTTAGATTTTATTTCAGATGCTTGGAGTTGAGGAACAGGTTCTTCAAGAGCTATTCTATTCATTGCCAGGGCATAAGACGTGCTAAGTCCGGTTAAGTACAAGGATAAGAGTATATTTTTTTTCATTGATGCCTTACGTTCCTATGTTTAAGGGTTTATACTGGAATTAATCATAATAGATTATATTATTGTGTCAATTCTTATATTTAGATTTAATTTTAAAAAGAAATGTATTAACGACTCTTATTCTCGAAATGTATTAAAAGAAATAAAAAGCGATAAAGGTTATGTTGTGCTCTTATTTTATATGCTCTTTATGTATTCTATGTATTGTCAGTACTATTGTGGTTAATGGCTTTTTTGAGATAATGAATAAGTTTTTCTTTTTTTAGATTCATCAGGTGCGATTGGTAAATAAAGAGCATTGTTCAGTTCTTGTGAGAAACAGACCTCTCTTTATTTTTCCTTATTATACTGATTTCGAGTATGATAGAGAGTTACTAAAGTTCCCTCTAATAAAGTTAATGGATTTTCATGAAAGTGCATTATGCGATTTCTCACGAGTTAAGCGCTTGCTCGAAAATTATAACATTAAGAGCTTTGAGATAACTGAATTCTGGACTAATAATACAAAGGCCCGCCGACATTTTTACAGTGTCGGTGGGCCTTGTTTAGAGCTTATATTTCACAGACTACTATGCTCTAGTAGCTTTAAACTTCTCTGTTCTTTTTTAAAGAACTATTCTTATAGTAAAGGTATGTTTTAAATGAGAGTACTCTCTTTTTTTAGTGAATGGCATGAATCAATATAAGTAGCTAGATCGCTCATGCCTAACTCACGAGCTTTTTCAATAGGGGTTTTTCCTTCAGAATTTACTCTCTCTTTGGGTGTTCCTTTTTGTATCAATAACGAAATAATAGGTTGCATTTTCTCAAAAATGTAAGAATAATGCGGACTGTTTTTGTTTAAATTTATACTCATTATGATGAAGTTTAAGAATGAATTGAACGTGCCGTAATCGGGAATTCCTTCAGAAAACGCAAGGTTTGCTGGCACACCGAGCTCGAGGAGCAGCTCTACTGCTTTAATCTCTAGAGTGTTAATAGCTGTGAGCATTGGAATTATAAAGTTTTTTGCTTCTATTTCGCGCGGGGCTAATTTTCTAATCTTTTCTGCAGTTTGTTTTTTTGTTTCTTCGCTCTGTGCTTGTGAGAGAGATATGATTGCTTGGATTAAGGGATTTTGCACTTGGCACGTAGATGCTTGGTCGTTTTTTGCACCTTTAGAGATAAGGATATCGACTAACGCTGTATGGTTATGTCCATATGCTATATCTAAAGCGGTTGCGCCTTGTATTCTTAGGTTAAGATCTGTTTTTTCACAGAGTAGTTCTGCTATTTCTTTCCATCCCTGTATAGTATCATTTCTTGCTAATAGATGGATGCCTGTTTGAAGAGGTGGAATTCCTGTGAGTATGCAGGGAAGGTTGAAATTAGTATCTATAGTAAGAAGAGCTTTTATAAGAGCAATCGATCCCCTTTTGCGAGTAAAGAGATGAAGAGCAGAACACAAAGCGTCAGATGCTAATGTATAAGCTCCCTGTGCAATCAGAAAATTTACCATCTCTAGATTGTTATGTATAACAGCTTCTAGTAAAGGGGCATGTGGAGATTGAATACGTAATTTTTTTAGGTGATCTTTAATTTCTTTTTCTTCGCCCATAAAAAAAGAGCGATTTACACAAGCACCTGATTTAAGAAGAAGATTCATCTTGTTTTGTAAGAGCTCTTTTGACGAGTCTTTGCATTCAAGCAACTTTTTAAAAACTATAAAGAAGGGGGAAGGTCCTGTACGTAAAATATTAACATCTGCTTTTAGACTAATGAGTAGTTCAATTATTTCTAAGAGAGCGTCTAATTCTATAGCAAGAGAGAGCACGCTTTTTTGGATAGTAGGATTTAACGTATTTTTAGTAGTTTCTTTCCAGCAGTAGTTAACTATTTGATAGCTTAATGGATCTTTTTTGAAGCTGCCCAATTCAGCAAGCGCTTTTTCCCAGAGATTTTCATCCTTACACTTTTTAAAAAGTATGAGTAATGAAGCTCCCTTAAGTAAATTATCTTTATAGGTGTAGAGCTCTTCTTCGCATACTAAAGGACGCAATCTGTCTAATAAAATAGGACAAAAGTCGTCGTGATTCCAGAGCATATAATCTATGAGAGCACGTGTTATATG
>JACDFK010000025.1 GCA_013815795.1 Candidatus Babelota bacterium
CAGAAAGATGTCTATTTATGCCGCCACCCATACGAAATAAAAATTTCGGAATAATGCCTTCCGAAAGCTTCATAAATGTTTTTGCAGTTTTTATAAAAAGTTTTAGAACAAAAGGATAGTCCTTATATTTTAAAATAATTAATCCGGAAGTTGTTCTGAAATTGAAATCGTCACACTTTAAAATAGTAAAATGCCTAAAACATTTAGGTTCTGATTTATGCCGTCTTATTTCCCTTATAAGAGCTTCACAGAGTCTTTTTAACGTAATACCTTTCACTGAAAGAGATTCATCTGTTCGATAAGTTATTGTATCTTCAGGAAGAAGGTGGTTCATAAAAAAGTCTTTATCAAACTTTTTAAAAAGGGGAATATATTCTAAATGATAATCTCGTATGGTATAGGTTTTATTTCTATCGGTGTACTTTACTCGTAGTTCCGGCATAAGAGGATCTTTTGGTCGCCACGGGCTGCGCGCTTGGCATTCAGAAAAGCATATAAGAGCAATAAAAGCAAATAAAGCCGATATCTTCCGATTTTTCATATAATTTCTCCTTGGATATACTATTATTTTGAACGTATTCTTTTAATGAGACTCTCAGAGTCGTTGATTTTTTTTTCAAATGTCTGCTACTATGAGTATAGTAATGCATAGCGCAAAAAAAGAGAAGGGGGGATGTCTATGGAAGGGAACGAGATGACTAGTCGACACAAGCAGCTACTGCGGTGTTTCGCGCATTTACCACAACAAATATTATCATTGCATCAAATTGATAATGCTACGGAATTCGTTTTACACTCATTATGTCATGAGGGAGGATTCAATTTATCAAAAGCTGCATATTTTATAGATAATCCAGATTTTGACTGCTTAAAAGGGGTCGCTGGATTTAATAAGGATGAAGAAGTACATACGTGTGATGATATTTTAGCTAATGAAGATTATTTTACTCGCCATATGGATAGTTGTCAGTTTAATAAAAGAGTTCGCAGGATCACAGCTCCTAGTGTAAAGAAAATCGACGACTCTATTGAAAAAGCAGTAAGCCGCTTAGCAGCCTTACTCGAAATTGAAGATCCTTCGTATTATACATTGACGATTAAACATAATAATTTTGGATTGGTAATTTACGAACAAAAAACAGCTGAAGATCACAAAATGCAAGAAGAGCTTTTAACGGGTCTTGCATTGCTAGGATTCTGTCCAATAAATTAATAACTTACTACTCTATTAGAACACTACAAGCGACTGAAGAAATCACCACTCTCCAGCCGCTTAGTTCTCATCAAATAAGACGTTACTATCTCAATAATAACGGGGGTTATAATGCAGAGCTTTTACCACGAGCCTAGACCCACACTGAAGAAGTCCTGAGTATAAAAATTTCTCTGATATGATTGTATTGTTTTGAAATCCCTTACTAGAGAACAGATTAGTAGTGGTGATTCATTGTCTTTTGTTTTTTCTACATGTAATGTTTGTAGCCCCTCCGCTTTAGTTTTTTTAATAAAAGTGCATCGTGCAGAATGCGTGCCATTGTTTCACACAGGGTTCTTTAATCCTTGTTACTTATCGAAAAATTGGGTGCGATCTTTTTCCTAAACTTGGAAGTTTCTAGACTTTTTTCTCGCTTTATCTATTTTTTGATATTTCTATAGTTTCGAAAGAGATGTAGTAGTATGTTTGCATACTAAGGGTACTGTAATAAGATACATTCTGTAATTTGCTTCGGTGGGCCTTGTAAGCAAGAGTGTGTAAGAGGATCCCCTTACATCGAAAATCTATAGTATTGACAATGTGTGTATCAGTGTAGTACACTTAAGAGATGAAGAGAAAGATACATCAAACGAACTATTTCAGTAAAGCCCTTACTAGTCTTTTAAAGAAAAGGCAGCTCTTGAAAGAAGATTTCGATGACTTTCAAGAAGAGCTCGCAAATAATCAAGAAATGGGCGATAGAGTATGAGGCACACACGGAGTACGTAAGGCACGATTAAAATCTGCCTCTAGAGGAAAGAGTGGTGGATCTAGAATATGTTACTATGATTTAATCTATAAAAATGAGATCTCTCTTCTTCTTATCTATGCGAAAAACTAACAAGAGAATGTAACATCAGAAGATAAAAAGGACTTCAAAGAATTAATTATGAAGTTGCGGGGGGATTCACGATGAGCAGTACATTTGCCAAAGATTTAAAGACAGCACTTAAAGAAGCTATCGCACATAAAGAAGGTAAGCTTGATCTCTACTCAGAATACATAGAAATTCCCGAGCCACCTGCGCAATACAAGCCACAAGACATAAAGAAAATACGAGAAAAAAATCGTTATTCCCAAGGTATGTTTGCACTTGTGCTTAATGTTAGCAAAAAAACAGTGCAATCATGGGAAGCGGGGCGACGGGCTCCCACGCATTCCGCACTTCGCTTGCTAGAAATAGTAGACAAAGGTATCTATCGTCCTGAAATCATAAAAAGATAATGTCTTTAAGACGGAAAGGTGACATCCTTTTGAGTGAACAAAGACATTCTCCTTTTCCAATTAAGGTGATGTGCCTTTAAAGAAAAGCTATCAACATGTAAACTACCACCCACTTTAGTGGGTGGCTTATAGTAAGCTACGCTAAGGCAGCTTCCATATGCGGGTGATTTACTGCACCCGTTGCAGCATCTGCAGATGCTGCAATCCTACTGATATTTAGACTTGCGTTCAAGTCGCTGTGTCGTTGGATTCCACATACTTTACATACAAAGCGATGTTTATACTCGTATTCCCAGTTCTTTACACAAGGCACATGTTTTGCTGGTATAAGCAGGATTAACAAACACAACCTTCAGTCCTTCTGCTTGAGCTTTATACACAATAAATCTTTGTAATTGAGCCCAAGCCCAGCCATGTAAGCGGTATCGTACGCGCTTGGTAGCTTTAATGCGATCACGAATGTTGGTTAGATTTTCTAGTGCTATAACAAAGCATTCGTTCTCAACTGCTTCTTGTACGATTGCTTTGCTGATTGAGTGATTGGTGTGCTTGATATGACGCGCTTCTTTGTCTGAGGTTTTCTTGAGCTTTCGCTTTGGCTCTTGGTACCTTTGCGTTGTAAACGCCTGCGCTGTGCTACTGCACAATCTCGCTTATGTCTTAAATGTCTACCTCCATAGAGTTTTTTTAAATAGGTAGCTGCTACTACGTTCTCGCCAAGATCTACTCCTAATACTTTGCCCGATAATTTACTCAGTGGTACATCGGGTATATCAAAAACAAGATTGAAGAACCATTTTTTATTTCTATAGACCAGTTGAGCTTCCTTAGGAGTCCCTATGCGTATGTATTCCTTTTGAGGCTTTCCTAGAGCCATAGGCAGCACAATACGGCCAGAAAGCGTATACAAAGAAAGAGCTCCATCTTTAAAACTATACGTCTTTTTATCATAATGGACACTAGAAGTAGGTTTAAATATGCTTACAGGAAGTTCTTTGGCTTTTTTAGATTTCATTGATTTAAAGGCATTACATACAGCCTTGAGTGCGTTACATACCATCTGAGAGCCTAGTTTAGTTGTTGCACGAGTAGGGTAATAGGCAAGACGATGGAGCTTAACATGATTCCAACAGTTATTCTTATGGGCAAGAAGAACAAGAGTGTTGCATACTCGTGCAGACTCTCTTTGCACTGCACTCAAAAGTGCGCTTTCTTGAGCTGTTGTAACTAATTTTATTGAAGCAGTGCGTTTTTGCATTGTAACCCTTGTGCATAACCCTTCTCTATAAGTCTCGCTATAGAGTATGAACCGGATTATACGTGCCTGTCAAATGTTGTGTAAACAGAGGTGCTCAGTACCATTTGCTACACGCATTCTAAGTTCATTTTTGGTGGCTACGCTAGTGCTTTTTCCTCCCCTTTCTAAAGAAAAGGGTTTCCAAAGCAAAAGATTTACAATGAAATATCGTCACAAGGATACTTGCCAGTAAGTTTTACAAGTACCGTGAGTGGAACGAGTGCTCTTTGCTGTAGTTCGATAAATCGATTATAGCTTGGTATAGGTGAAAACGTTGATCTATTTTGTTGATATTGTATAGAGTAGTCTTTAAATGTCTTAAAACAGATGCATAAAAAACACGAGTATTATATACTTCACTAAGTGATAAACTGAGTACTCTGACTCTGTTAGAAATTCCAGAACTCAACGCGCTTCTTCTAGATACCTTCTGGAAAGATGTGCAATATTCGTCTAATTCGTAGAAACTTGTAGGTAAGTCCATTGTGCTAATCTCTTTTAATATTCAAGGTTAAAGGAAAAGCTGCACAATGGACTCTTAGATCAAACTCACCTAAGTTATTAGAGTGAAATGCAGTAGGTTTCTACACCGTTATGCTAAGACCTTTACTTTGTAGGAATTCAATCATCTTTTTATTCTCAATTTCTTGAATTGCATAGTACATACAGGTATGTCCTTCATTGTTTTTTGCATGGATATTGAGGCCCTTGTCCACTAAAAACCGGACCATTTTATTGTTCCGTGGTTCTTGCACTGCATAATGAAGCGCTGTTGAACCTTGATTGTCAATAGCATCACTATGAGCTCCTGCATCAAGAAGGGATTGAGCTATAGCTTCATTGTTATGTTCTTGGACAGCATAATGAAAACTAGTTGCTCCTCTTTTATCAAGGCTAGACGGATTAGCTCCTTTTTCTAAAAGGAATTTGACCATTGCGAGGTTAGTGCGATTTTGAACTGCGTAATGTAAAGAGTTCATGCCCTTACTATCTCTAACATTGAGAGAAAAGCCTTTATCAAGGAAAAATTGAACCATATCTATAGAGCCGCTTGCTGCAGCACAATGTAGACCGGTGGCTCCGTTCGTAAGAGTATCATTATAATCTAATCCGATATTCAGGAGAAACTTCACCATCGGCATATTATTTGTAAGGATAGCGTAATGTAAACAGGTCGCTCCGTCATTATTTTTCGAATAGCGATTGAAGCCCTTATCTAAAAAAAATTTCATAATAGCTTCATTGCCGAACTCTCTCGAGGCAAAATGTATACACGTAGCGCCATACTCATCACGAGCTTTTATATCAACCTCTTTACTCAAAAGGAACTTTATCATTTCAAGATCGCCATTTATTATAGCATAATGGAGACATGTGTACCCATCGTCATCGCGCGCTTCTCTTTCAGCTCCTTTATTTAGAAGGCATTCGACTATTTCCTCGTTGTTTCGTTCTTGAACTGCATAATGGAGAGGAGTACGCCCTTCTATATCTTTACTATTACAAGTGATGCCCTTCTCAAGAAGAAGTTCTACAAGAGCTTTGTTACCTTTTACTTTAGCTGCATAGTGTAAATAAGTGGCCCCTTGTTCGTCTATTTTACAGATATCTCGATTTTCTTGTATGAGACGTCGGGCCTCATCTATGTAACCCTTTATGAGTGCTTCATGCAAAGAAAGCCTATTTGTATGAGGGTTAGTATCTTCCTCTTTTTCTAGTAGAGTATGTTCTTGAACAGAGACTTTATTGGCAGGCTGTGACTCCTCGGTATCATGACGGTCATGGTAGGTTTCTGTTTTACATAAACTCCAGTTACTGGATATAAGCAATAGGAGGGAGAAAAATGTATGGCGTAGTACTCTGGTGTTCATTAGAATCCTTCTTACTTAAAGGGTCTGGGGGATTTATTACTTTAGGGTAGGCATTTTTGTTGAGATATCTTTCGTAACTACTGCGGGTGATTGATTTTTGCTGCGAGTGATGCTTGTGCCAAGAGGAAGTCTCTAGGATCACAATGCTTTCAATAACTCTAGTGAAAGACTACAGTGGTTAGTTTTTTTTTGCAATAGCGGACGTTTGATACTATTTTAAAAGTTTGGCACTAGATAGGCACTGATTTTAAGTGATTAGTAGCATCATATAAAACAGCAGGGAATCACTATCAGAAATAAAATTAAAAAATAATTAAATATTGCAATTTGCAACTATTTTATGATAGTATAGAATATAGGCCTCTATACTTTTTATTGTAGAGGGAAATGGGGAAGTTAGTAAGGTGAAAAGGAGAAAAAATGAAATTAAATAAAAAAGTAGAACAAAAAAAAATGAAATCTCCCTTTGGTAGGGAGCATGAAAATGCTAAGCATTTAAGTGATAATGCTAAGCATCTTTCTGTCAAACATCCGCGGGGTACTTTTTTTGGAAATCACCGTTGGTTTCCTTATAACATTAATGAGTAAATGTATGGCCCAGAGCGGGAAGAGTTCCATGTGCTATGTAATAAAGGAAGGTGCCACCTCCTGTAGAGCAATATGAGAACTGATTTTCAAGAGAGTTTTGATAGACTGCTGCAACTGAATCCCCCCCGCCTACAACGGTGTAAGCTGGTGATAGGGCGATTATATTCAGCAGTCTATAGAAGGGCTCCATCGAATCTGGGTACTCTTTAATGCCCATCGCACCATTACATACAATCATACGAGCCTCAGAAAGCTCTTTTTTATAGAGGTCCAGTGAAAGGGGACCTACCGCAAGTGCTATTCCATTAGAAGGTATGGAAGGTAAGGTAACGCGTTCACCGTCAACTGTTTCTAAAGCACTAAGATAATCAAGGGGGAGTACTATTTTAACCCCTTTTTTCGCTGCTTTAGAGAGAATAGTCCGAGAAAGATCAAGGAGGCTCTCTTCTACAAGTGAAAGGCCAACTTCCTGTCCTAAGGCCTTAAGGAAGGTGCACGCTATCGCGGGAAGTATAATAAGAGTATCTACTTTATCAAGAAGTGGTTCACAGTAGGGAAGTTTATCTTTTACTTTTCCTCCTCCTAAAATAAGAACAAAAGGATGCTGAGGCTGATTAAAATTCTCTAGTACTTCTAATTCTCGTTCCACTAA
Source organism: Candidatus Babelota bacterium (assembly GCA_013815795.1). Taxonomy (GTDB): domain Bacteria; phylum Babelota; class Babeliae; order Babelales; family Babelaceae; genus PRDV01. Next base: position 6,888 of record JACDFK010000025.1, read on the forward strand.
AAATCCCACACTTTTTTCGCTGGCTGTATAAAATGCAGGCAAGCTTATTATTGATGCATCGTCTCGATGCAACAGAGAGAATGCATCATTCACATAAAAATCGCCCAGTTTGCTTAGCTTAAAGGCAAAAAGGTCATCCGGTCCATACTCTTCTTTATAAAATCTAAGATTTTCCATGAGGACAATCGTTCGCGGGTTCTGCTCTAGAGACTTGTTATACGCATCTTCGATTGTTTCAGACCACACAATAGAATAGCCCTGCTCTTTAAACCATAGAAGTAAATGTTTTGTGGATTTTTTTTCATCAACTCCGTGAGGTCTTCCAATATGAGTTGCAAGTACAATGCGTGTATCTTGACTTATAAGATAATCGAGTGTGGGTTTGAGGGAGACAAGTCTATAATCATTTAGAATTATCCCGTCGGAGCTAAGAGGAACATTTAAATCTGCACGAAGAAAAATTCGTTTGTGTAATAGAGTATGAGATCGTAAATGTTGAAAGCTCATGTTGGTAATCCTTTAAGTACATTGGCAACGTTCATCGATTTTATTTTTTGTAGCGGCAAAAGAGCGGCACCTATTCCTACTATACATGCAAAAACAACTACTGACAGAATAATAGTGGGAGCGAGTTCAGCAGGAAGGTGTGTTACATAATAGGCATCTGGTAGCTTAATAAAAGGAAACTTTTTAAGGAGACTAGTCGCTAATGCAGCACATACAATACCACACAATGTTCCTCCTAGGGTAATGAACAGTGATATATACATAAAGAGTTTATTTAGAGCATTATCGGTCATACCCATAGATTTTAAGAGAGCAATCTCGGTTCTTTTTTCTGTCGCATACATAAAAAGCAAAGCAATAATTGTCAAACTTGCAACGAGTGAAACAAGCCCTACAATAAAAAACATCGCATATTTTTCTAACGTCAATGCTGCTAAAAGAGGAGGATAGAGATCTTTCCATGAATAAACCGGCAACGCAAGACGAGTACGCAGAGAACTGATGACTTCTTTCTCGTCCGCATGAGGAGCCAGCTTAATAACTACTTGGTTAACAGTGGGAGGATAAAGCTCTTTTACAAGCTCAAAAGATGCCATAATTACATGTTCATCGAAATCTTGTATTCCTGTTTTATACAGAGCTGCTATAGTCACGGGTTTTGAAAACAGACTAATATGACGACCAAGATTTTTTTCTTCAGGATATAATAGAACTGCTGAATCTCCTTCCTTTACATGTAGACGTTCGGCAAGAGTGTGTCCTATGAAAATAGTATGTGAGGTAAGTTTTTTCCAGGGGGCAACAGCTTCAGGGCTTAAAAGGCTCACAGAAGGTTTAATCGACCCTGTAAGTGCAGGGGGGCTTTTTGAGGAAGTAAACAGTGTCTGCAAAGTAGTCACTAAGGGCTCCGTAGTGGGGTCTACTGCTTTTAAAATACACAGATGGTTATAGGACGAATCGGCGCCATCATGGGATAAAAGCACGTGAGAAAACGCTGTAGGGCTTGAGGCAAGGATAGTTGACGAGTATTCCTTTGTCAGAACCTGTTTTATTTTTATGTAATCAATCGATTTTGTACCAGCATCGATAAGAACGTCTGCATGAATTCCTTGTAGTTTTTTGTAGGTTTCTTTTTCAAAGCCATTCATGATAGCGCTGACCAGCGCGAGAGAGAATGTGCCGATAAGTATGCTAAAAAAACATATTTTTATCATGCTTGAAATGTTTTTTTCGGTAGTACTATAAGCTAAAAAGCGAAAGGCAAGTAACAGCTCTAAGGGCATAAATTCCTCTGGTAAATATTGCTTTTTGATTTAAGTATACTACAAACTTTTATGACGTATAGGGCTTTAAAAAAAGGGTGTATATGAACTATCGAATTGCTATTGGTTCCGATCATAGAGGATTTCAGTTAAAATCGTATCTTCTTAATGAAAATCTTTCTTGTGAATGGTTGGATTGCGGAACCTTCTCTTCTGAGAGAACCGATTATCCTCTTTTTGTGCTACCCGTTATTTCTGCACTACATGCTGGCACTGTTGACGGTGGAATTCTAATATGTGGAACAGGGGTAGGAATGGCAATTGCTGCCAATCGGCATAAGGGAATATATGCGGGATTAGTGTGGAATGAAGAGATCGCGCGGCTTGCAAAAGAGGATGATAATATTAATGTTCTAGTTTTACCAGCTGATTATATGTCAGACCAGACTGCAGTGGCCTGTATATCTTCATGGATATCAGCAGTTTTTAAAAAAGGACGCTATCAAGAGCGACTTTCTTTAATAGATTCTCTTTAAAGAACACGGGGAAGAGCTTTTGCTCTTCCCCGTAGGTGTTATCGTTTAAAAAGTAGCAGTCCTCTTTTATAAGGTGTCCTGGTAATTTTCGATTACATCAGCAATACTTTTCTCAAAAATATCTTGAGTAAGCGGTTCTCGTAAGTTATGAGATTTTGCTAATGCTCGTTTAAGGATAGAAGTTAGTTGAGCAAAGGTACATCCTTCAGTCCTTTGGATTAGTTTCTCAAAATCAAATGTTGTTGCAGAAATAGCTCGTTTTTCAAGTTCTCTGCTAAAGAAGGTATCACGATCGTTGTTTGTGGGATTTTCTACTTTGCAATAGATCCCATATCTATTCATACTAACCTGGGATGCAAACTTATTTTTCGTAGCAGTTGTTACTACAAAAACATCTTTTTTGCTTCTCGCAAGACCGTTCATAGTGCTTACTAAATCACCCCAGACCTTTTTATCTATTTTTTTAGATTCATAGATACAGTCTATTTCGTCAAGGACTACAATGCAGGGAGCTCTCTTTTCAGCATCTTTTAAGACATTTTTCAATGATTTATCGCTGAGGCTTGATGCGTGAATTTCCAAAATACTACAATCAAACGCATGGTTTTGTTCTTTAAGTACAGCGGTAACTTCACCTGCTATTGCAGCTGCAAGGCTTTTTGATGTATCAAGTGGACCAACGAGTAAAAATGAACGATCTACGCTTGCGCCCGTACGATCAATAGCTTTTTTGTCCTTAAAGTAGTCTACAATTCGCATAAGTTCCGCTTTAGCACGATGTGCACCAAGAACATCGGTAAATTTAGCAGAAGACTTTTTATAGCCTGAGCCATCATCATATGGCATCCCTTTACAGTAGGCCGTTGCTCTATTCCAATAGGCCCCCATAAAATTGTAGACGTCCTTTATATCTTCTGTGATATAAGGTGCTAAAACCGTTGCAGCGGCAAAAGGAATAATCGGTTTTACTTCCACCGAAAAAAGATTACTTAAAGATCCTAATTTTTCCGAATAACTAGCTAAACGTGTTTTCCCTTTAGGAGCGGTTGGTTTATTGCCTCCTAATAACTGATCAGGATTTACTACAGCCACGTTCATTTGGAATGGTTCCTCTTGATTTCCTCGAACTTGAAGGATACCCATAACTGGTACCGGTTTTGGTTCGTTATCTATTTTTTGAACAACAGGGAGCTCTTCAATGGTGAGCCACCAGTAGGTCATGAGTCCTAGATAAGGAAGTGTTCTTAGAAAAAACTTTGAAACACCCCTATCTTTGTCAAAGTCTGAAAGAGAACGAGACACAAGATTAAGAGGGCTCAAGCCTAAAACACCAATATAGTTATTAAGCAAATCGATTCTGATATCTCTGTTTGAAAGTTCAATTTCGATACTATTAGGGTCGGCTTGCTCAATATCTGACTTAAGCGTATCTAAAGGGAGTTCCTTCATAGTTGACAAATGGGATTCTATTGAAGCTGCAATAGCATCAGTTACTGCTCTATTAAGACCCAAAAGCGAAAGCAAATCATACGAGCTTTCGGAATGTACGAAGGTTTGTAAGGTTGTTCGTACTTTTAATATATAGGCAGCTGCTTGTTTTTTATCTGGTACCTTAGCAGAATTATTATTTATTGCTTGGCCAAGATGTTCAAGAGTAAAATCAAGATCGCGAAACTGCTGTATAATATGAGCACGCACAGTCTCTTCTGAGGTATAACTTGTAATTCGACGTTCCGTTGCTAGAAGAGAGCTTCCTGCTAAGAAGAGTCCCAAGTAAAGATATAATCTATTTTTCATATAAATCCTTTTGTTATGAGCACAATTTCATTAAAATTGGTCTAATTGTCTTATTATTTTAACGCATATTTATTTATTTCACCACCGCTAGCATCTTATTGTTGTTGTACAATTGCTTTCATATCGCGTGCTGCTATAATTTCTTTAGTCTCTAATTCGGTAGCAAGTTTCTTAAGCAGTCCGCTATGTTGAGAAAGATAAGCACGAGTTTCATCCTCACATTTCTTTAATAGAACTTTTACTTGCACCAGAAGTTCAGCATGTTCTGCTTTTGTAAAATGTTCTTTTTTAAGTCCGTTATACAGGAAAGATTCTAAGAGGGCTAGAGCTTCATGTTTGTCCTGAGGACGATACCCATACTGTATCTTCCCTAAGAGTAGCTCTTGTGCAAGGGTGCCCGCAATCTTTATTTTACAGATTAACATAGGATCGGTCTCAAATGGAATCTTTTCAGCGCGATGTGACGTAAAAATATGGCCAAACTGCATCTTATTTTTTTCATTTGCCTGTTTTACTGCTTCAGCATCAAAAAACCGTGCTTCAACTATTTTAGGCCAAATGCCTCTAATTGTGGCAACTTCGATTCTTTCGGGTATTTTTTCCTCATTATGAATATACATAAGAGCTTGCCCTGCGATATGAGCGGCGATAACCTGTTTTTCTTGGAGAGAAAGTGCAAGTTTAGTCTCTCCATGAATTCGGTAGATATAACGATGTATTTTATCTTCGAAATCGTTTTGACAAATAGCTCTGGATTTGCTCCGTGCTGAAAATCGTGCATTTTTGAAAATAAGATTAAGATCGCCGTAGGAGCATCCTTCTGTTTGACGTGCTAATAAGTCGATATCAAAAAGATTAGTTTCTAATGCATTATATTTAAACATTTCGATAAAGTAGAGTCTCCGTGTTTCAAATGTTGAATTTTCAAAATGAATAACCTTCCCAAAGCGTTCCGGTTTCAGCAGAGCATCATCGAGCATATATGCACGGTTAGTAGCCGCTAATAGTATAACAGCATCGCCAATCTCGTTTGAATGAAGTTCTTCAGCCATCGTTAGAAATTGGTTAAGTACTTCGCCATCCGTACCTTCTTTGGTTTGAAGTCTAAGCGTATGAAGCTCATCTATAAATAAGACGCAGGGTGCATTATCCTTGGCATCTTGAATAAGACCACGTATTCCATCATAGGAACGATTAATTTCAGTTGCTTTTATTTCTCTAAAAGCAAACTGTTTGTTTATTCCACGCTTATTAAGTTGCTCATTGATAGTACCACACAGCGCATTTGCAAGAAGCGTTTTACCAGTACGTGAAGGTCCTTCTAAGAGTATTCCCTTTTCAATATTACAGTTAGCCCGATCGAAAGTTTCTGGATCCATGAGATAGCGCACTACTTCTCGCATCTCTTCGATTTGGCTTTCAAGACCAATAAGGCGTGGATCTTCAAGTGTTATTCCTGGATGTTTATAACGTGAGGACTGTGGCAATTCAAAGCCTTTCAATTCATTCCATAAGGGCCTTAAAAGTTTTTTGACAGGAATAGTATACCAGTTAAAAAATTCTTGAGAGAGAGTCGCAAAGGCCAAAGGAACTAATACTTGAAGAGGCTTAACGTCAGGGCCTCGTAAAAAAGAGGCTAAGCTTTGGACTTTCTTGGGAGCGTCTACATCTACATTATCTGCGTTCTGCTTACCTTCTTCTACGAGAACATTTCTCTTGGCATCCTGTTCTACATACTCAGGTGATCCTATGTATTTTTTTAAGGTGCCTATAAGTGGAATTGTCGCTACACGGTGTTCTGGTAGAGCGTAGAGAATTAGACCCGCTAATCCTACAAATCGAGGAATCTGTTCGAGTGTTTTGCTAATACCATATTTTGTATCGAATCCATCGATTTTTCGTGCGGTTAGGTTAACCCATGAAAGACCCATAGTCTTAGTTGCATACTTAAATTCAGCAAGCAGATTTTTATTTGTTTCGATTAAAAGCTGAATACGACTATAATGGGCATCTCGTGCTTCTACGGTACTGAGATCTTCCTTTTCAATATAGGGTAATTCGAAAACATCCAGATTTCTAAAATTGCTTTTCACTGTTCGTAAAATATGGTTAACAAAAGATTTTGTTGTACTCAAGAGCGTGAAAAGAGTTTGTTCAGAGGACCCGTCTTCTATTTTTCTCAACGCGTAAGCTATTTTTACATGTTCAAATGCCCAGTTTTTAGCCGCCGATTTATTAGGAATTGTGAGAGCGCCTCTGTTAAGGATCTGAACTACATATTGAAGAAGACTGCTCGCTTCATCCACAGCTTTATAGGCGTCACGAAAATCGGGTCTTAAAAACTGTGAACTCAAAGCGTCGGGCGAATCATAATCGAAACTATCAAAATTAGTGCTACTCTGTGTAGTGGAAATGACAAGCATTCCGTACAGCAAAGCAGCCCCTAAAATTTTAAAGATATTCATATCTTTTTACCTTTCATCTACATATTGTATACTAATTATATTGGGATTGATTATATTTTAGTTTATGGAATGCTCCTTCTTTGTCAAAAGGCTTACCGGTCCCAAAGGGTCATATTATCATCATAATTGGAAAGTAATACATGAAAACAGTTATTCAAATAGCGAAATTAGTATTAGGAAGCGCTTTATTCTTGCTTGGCGCTTTTTTTATACTAGTGCATGTTGGCAGAGGATGTTCTTTTGGGGGGATTGAGAAAAGTAAAGGAAGCGTCCCTTCACAGCCGACCGCTTTATCTCAACCTCAGCTTTTTGATAGTAAAAAGGCTCTTCAATCAAAAAACATCGTTCCATTGGTAGTTATTGGATCTGGTCCTGCAGGTTTAAGTGCCGCTTTATATGGTGCCCGGTCATCCTTATATACACTCGTATTTGAAGGAAGAACGCCAGGAGGACAGTTAACAGAAACTACCTACGTTGAAAACTGGCCTGGAACTCCAAAACTTTTGGGAGCGGAGCTTATAAATATTACTAGAAAACAGGCTGAAAGATTTGGAGCAATAGTAATAGCAGACTCGATTGCGAACGTCGATTTTTCTCAATGGCCCTTCCTCTTAAAAACTGAAGAAGGACATGAATTACATGCGCTTTCTGTGGTTATTGCAACAGGTGCTAAGCCTCGTCTATTAAATGATACTCGTAAGACCCCTGGAGAAAAAGAGTACTGGGCACATGGTGTTACGACGTGTGCTGTATGTGATGCTCCTTTCTACAAAGGAAAGAAAGTGGTAGTAGTGGGTGGCGGTGATTCTGCTGTTGAGGAAGCTACCTATCTGACTGCCTATGCAGAATCGGTTATTATGCTCGTGCGTGGACCTGCTCTTAGGGCTGCCCCAGCAATGCAAGCACGGTTAAAAGAGTTCCCTAAAATTAAAGTGCTGTATAATACCTATATCGAAGAAATAGTGGGAGACAAAACATTGTCTGTTACAGCTGTAAAAATCCATAATGTTCAAGAAAAAAAGAGTCAAGTACTACCTGTAGCTGGAGTTTTTCTTGCTATTGGACATCATCCAAATTCCGATATCTTTAAAAAATGGGTAACAACCGATAAGGAAGGGTATATAACGTTGACCTCGCGCAATCAGCACACCAATGTTCCGGGGGTTTTTGCGGCAGGAGACGTATCAGATAAGGTCTATAAACAGGCAGGCGTAGCTTCAGGTGATGGTATTAAAGCTGCACTCGATGCGTATGAATTTTTACAAGCACATGGGTATAACGAATCTTTTGTAAAACAGATCGAAAAAAACTACTTTGACCCTCATCCTGAAGCAGATACGTATAAACTTAGAAAAATTTTATCGGTAAAAGATTTTGAAAAACTTGCACAAGAGCATCCACTCCTTATTGTTGAAGTGGGAGCGGAGCACTGTGCAAGTTGTAAGACCTTAGTGAAAACTATGCAGTCGGTTGCATCGCAGCTGGGTGAGAAAGCTTCTTTTGCTACTATTTCTCTCGACGATAGTTCCCAGGAGCTCATTAAACGTTTCAACTTGAAGTCGGTGCCTTCTTTGTTAATCTTTAAAAAAGAGAAATTGAGCTCCCGTTATGATCAACAGCTTTTTTCAAAAAGGGAACTTTATACGATGATTAATCAACTTCTGGCAGACGCATGATACTTAAGCAAAGGTGTTAAAGTTGTAGACAGTTAGCTAGTGGCCACCGGGGGATAGGATCTAAGGTTAACAGACCTGGTACCAGTGAAATTTCCTAACGTTTTTTCACACAACTAGAGGCATTTTATCTTTTTAATCGATGTTTATATTTATAATGCATCAAAAGTAAAAAATATATATTTTTATTGACTATTATTAATAATATTGAGTATGATACTACTAGGACCCTTTAGTAGGGAGAGTATAGTTTATGATATAAAGGAGATAGTATGAATAAAAGTTTATTAATCTTAATGGTTACCTCTTTTTTGTGCGGATTACAAGCTATTGATATTGAAGTAACTGGAAATAATTCAGGGAAAAACGTATATTTTATACAGTATAAAGCCGATCGTCCTACAGGGCAAGATTGGGATCCTGCATATAAAGCTCAAGCGGCGTACGTAATTACCCCTGAGGCAGGTACGCAGTCGGTCCATTTCGATATTTCACCCAATTCTCGTCTTCACCTGATAACAAAATCACGTGATGTCACCATAAATAAGAATATGAATGACTTAGTTATAGATCAAGATGGTTCGATAACAGTTCGTTAAATAAAAAATAGATCTGAGCGAGTCAGAAAATCGATTCCATAGGTTTTAAGGAAAAAGTTTCTGAAAAGTATTCATACGATAGCTTAACCTGACCCACTCGGTGGTGACAATTCATTAAATTCCCCGGAGTTTCTTAGTAAAAAGGCTTTTGAAATCTCGCTTTAGGCCCGATAAAACGCCGCTCTACGTGTGCTCGTAAAGAAAAGCTGCTCTTTTTTATAAAAGCACTCCCCTTACCACTAGGGGAATGTGCTTGTGAGGAATTTAAGTGGGGATTACAGCTAAGAAAATCCTATGATATAAGTCTCTGCCGAATAGTATTTTAGAACATAGGTAAGCATATTTTTATAAAGGGTATTCTATTTTACTTATGAACGTCATTGATGAGATATCATTTTTATTTTAAGGATCAACAGTAGAGGAAGGCTACTTTTTACGGGGTAAGGCAAGTGGCTAGTGCTCTATGTATAAAAATAGGAAAGAGTATCTCTCAATGGAGCATCCACTCATTTATTAATCTAACGCGAGCTCGATGTAAGGAAGTATGAAATTATTCGTTTAATAGATGGTTTATTTTCACGAAAAGCATAAGTGATTAAACAGGGACAAGCATTATTCACAAGCGTTAATGGATTTCGATATCTAGAATGCTCTATATTTCAGGTATTTTTCAGTATAGACCCAACGTCTATTAGACCACGCTTTCGTAAAAGCAATTTATCAGAACTATCCATGAGTGAGTTTCGCATATTTTTTCTGATTTTAGTAACCAGATGAATCCCTTTAAAATAGAGTTTTGAAATAACTCACTGTTAATACTATATCCTTTGTCTTCATAGAATTTTCCTTGAATATTTTTCATAAGTTTTTCTAATTATTTTTTTAATGAGTACGAATGTCTTTTCCTATGAGAGCTATAATACAAGCTTTCTCATTTTTTATTTTCATATATTAATTTCTAATAATAGCATTTTCTTCAGCGATGTCAAATTGACAAATCAGAAAGGCGTTTAAGAGAGTCAAAAGATATGCTTTGAGATAAAAGTGAGTTTGTAAGTGATATGTTCACAAGTAGAGTACTCACCATTGCCTAAGAAATGAGTAATTTTAGGCATAGAAGGGGATTTTCATTGTCAGCTACTTACATAAGAAGGCATATAAGAATGAAAGTATCGTAAAAAATAATGGAATTGCCACTAAGAAGTTTAATAAAATAGAACTTATTAGACTTCTTAAGTTTCAAACTGTGCCTGTTTGGTCGCTTACGCTTTTCGTGAAAATAAATTTATCTAGTGAATGAATCGATTTTAGATTCCTTAGATCGAACTCACGTTAATCTATTCGAATATCTGATTAATCTTATTTTTGGTAAGAATTTTTTCCATGAGGAAGGTACGAACCGTCTCATCAAAGCTATAAAAAATTTCCTTCAGTTCAGTTCGGTATTTTGTAAAAACTTCTGCTTCTTTTAAACGTTCTTTTTTACAAATACATTTACCTGTAACGTCTATGAGAAGTTTGATAAAAAGCAGTTGTTCAGGATTTACTTCGTTGGAAAGTACATAAAGCGCGAGGGGATTAAGCTTCCATAACGATACCATTTTATTAGTGGTAATGACTAATGTAGCTTCATCAGGGCTAAACAATCCACCAAAGGATGAGTCAACCTCATCATGAGTGCCTGAAAACATAGTAATACACTGTCGAGTGCTTGTAGTAATTATACGGACTTTTCCTAAGGAATCCCCTATGACGAGTAGTCGGCCTGAAGGGCTGAACTTCGCAAAGACAGCATTCTCTGTATTTTCAAATGCGGCACTTATCTTTTTAGTAATAGTATCTAAAAGAACGGTTCCTGTTTTATACAGTATAAGTAGATATTTATTAGCGGGGCTAAAACATATATTTTTATGAGAATCACTAGTGATAGTAATAAGACTCTCATGAACGGTTTCTCTTTGCTTAGTAATTAAGTCTACTAATTCGATCTTTCCAGATTTATGTGCGCAGGCCATAAGAGGTGTCTCTTTAGAAAAGCATATACCGGCTAGGCTACTATCAAAAGAAAAATCTAATAATGTATCAACGATCTTCGTTGTAGTATCGTACAGGTGTACATTTCCCCATTTATTACCTATAAGTAAGCTTCCTGAGAGCATCTGTGCAAGGTAATAGGTAGGGCGTATGCGTTCTGGGCCTAGAGGAGTAGTATATTCTCTACTATCACAATCATTTTTAAATGTACCTGTATCGGATGTTAGGCCATAGATGTCGAGATGGTTTCTTTCGCTGCCAGAAAATAAAGTATTAGTTTCTTTATCAAATAAAAGAGCAGTGTTGTGTGCGGGGATACAGAGGGTAGGGGTATCTACAAAAGTTCCATCATCAGCATTTATAAGCAGTGGACCGGTGTTGGTGCCTAAAGCTATTTTACTGCTATCATGAGTAAAAGTTGCGCAATAAATTACTTCTTTTCCATAGTCCTCTATAAAGAAACTTCCATATTTATCGTAGAGTTGTAGGGAAAAAAGTTGAAAAAAAATCTCTTTCCTAATCTCAACAGGAATCACGGGAGAATTTGGAATGCCATAATATTCATAAAGAAAAGTTGATGAGTTTTTACTTCTCTCCATCGCATAACTAGATGTCATACTGCCTACAAACATAGAAAAGAAACAGAAATGATTGAGTAGAATGTAAAATTTCATAAGCTAGATCTCGATAGGGTGTGTAAGGGTACAATAATAACTTTACTTTTTATAGTACCACGAAATTCAAAAAAAGAAACAGCATGTTTTTGCCAATTACGTATTTAAAAAAAATCAATAAGTAAAAAATAATACATAAAAATCGTTCTTCTAAAAAATAAAAAAAGGTGCTTTAGTTTTTTTAAGTGACGAAAAGCTGTAGCTCCTGTGCGCTCTCGCTCTATAACTTACATTCTAAGGTAATCTTAAAGAATTTTTACAGCGATTTTATTGAGTAAACTAACCATGCATGCTGTAAATAAATGTAAAAATCAGGCCTGATTTTCTATAAATCTTCCGCACTATACTACCTACAATTACTTTCTTTTGTGGGGTAAAGTTTTTAAGCTAAAGCCATCGTTTTGTTATTGCAATTAGTATTTTGTAATTGATATACTTGAATCAATAAAAGGGGTTTTAAACGAAGGAGCTTGGGGATCATGAACTATCGAATGGTATACTTTATAACAATGATTTATTTCATGCAGAGCGTTATGAAAATAAATGCGTATGAGCAAAAAAAAGCATTTCGTTTTTTTAATGATGCCACTGAAGAATCTATAGTTTTTTATGCTCGAGAAAGTCTTACATCTCCAAAAAAAATAGCAAGAAAAGCGATTATAATAAAGCGGCCCAAGGCAAAAGCTACGGTCCTTATATGTCATGGATTCATGTGCGACAAATATGATATAAGCCTTTTACATGTTATGTTCAAGGATTATAATAGTGTTGCTTTCGACTTTCGGGCCCATGGTGAAGAGAGCGAAGGGCAGTGCTGTAGCTTAGGCAGAGATGAATCCTATGACGTTACCGCAATAGCAGAATATATAAAAAAGCATCCCGATTTAAAAAACACCCCTCTTCTTGTTTACGGATTTTCGATGGGTGCAGTTGCTGCCATTATCGCACAAGCACAGAAAAATCTGTTTGATGGTATGATATTAGATTGCCCTTATGATTCAACCGACAAGCTTCTCGATCGTGGTTTTAAAAATTTAAAAATTAGTATATTCGGGTATCAGGTAGGTTTGCCCGGCACCTCTCTTTTGCGAACATACGCCTATAATTCGTATGTTCAATCTATGCTTAAAGCGCTTTTACGTTCCTTTTCTAAATTTGACTCAGGTCCTATAAACCTCTGTGTTGCGCCAGCATATCCAGAAGAAGCTATTAAATACGTAAAAGTTCCCTGTTTTTTCATTGGTTGCGTTAATGATGATAAAGCTCCTGAAGAGGCGGTGTTGTCAGTGTATAAAGGCGCTCAAGGATTTAAGCGCTGTTGGATCGATCCAGATGGGAGACGCCACTTTGATACACTTTTTCGACAAACGTACAAATATATTTATAAAGTAGACCGATTTATAAAAAAGGTGATTAACTCTTCGTATAAGCAACTCGTACAAGAAAAAATTAGTAAAGATAGACCTCAATCTCATATAAATACTGCTTATATTGCTCAAAAAGTAGTAGACTAGCAAAAAGCATATTTTTTATAAAAGAGGAGAGTTTATGATTACCGTTACACTTACCACTCAGTCTCTACTAGAGACAAAAGCGGATGCATATGTCTTTTTTGCTGATCATGGATTTGACCCTGCACATTTTAGTAAAACCGCTGGTGCTCTTTACCCCCAGTTTGAAGAAGCAATAAAGATGAGAGGGTTTTCTGGTACTGCCGAAAGTTCTCTTATTTTAACTGGGGTCCATAATGGCAGAGCCGTTTTTCTTGTTTTTCTTGGACTGGGTGATCTTCGATCAGGCTATGGAAATATAGAAACATACCGCCGTTCTTTGGGGTATCTTGTTCGTACTGCAGAATCTCATAAATTTACCAGTTTTAGCTTAACTCTTCCAGATCCAATTGTATTGGGCCTTTCTACCCGACGTCTTGGACAAGAAACGTCGACCATTTTGCATAAAGCTGAGTATCATTTTAATGAATATATTACAAGCGAAGATAGAAAATATTCATGGAATATCGACGCATTCATAGTGGTCGATGAAGCTTCTCGTGAAAAGGCACAAAAAGGTATTGATCAAGGAATCATTATTGCTGGAGCGATCAATACTGCGCGATACTGGGGGGATATGCCGCCTTCTACACTTACACCACCAATTTTTGCACAACAAGCTGTTGAAATGGCTGAGCAGTATGGGCTTAAGTCGACTGTTTTTGGAAGAGATGAAATAGTTAAAATGGGTATGGGTGGCATTGAAGGAGTTGCTCGTGGATCGATGCATGAACCTCGGCTTGTTATACTTGAGTATAAGTCTGCCAAACCTAATGCTCCTACTATAGCTCTGGTAGGAAAAGGGATTACCTTTGACTCAGGAGGGCTGTGTATTAAGC
>JACDFK010000085.1 GCA_013815795.1 Candidatus Babelota bacterium
GTAACAGGGTGTACTCTTGCTCTTGATTTAGGACCCGCATTCAGACAGTCAGGTAGTTTTACTGCGGTAGCAGTGGGAGGATCTTGTGTTGATTTTCTTACTATAAGCGAAACGAACATTGATATAGCTGGAGAGCTTAATCGAGTAGTAGGAATCTCTTTAACTGATGCACATACGGTAGATTGCTCACGGAGCGCCATGTCTTTAAGAAGTAAAAATAATACGCTTAACTCAGTTAGCGGTATGGCTTCGGATGGGGTGACTAATGGATTAGTGCTAGATTCACTTATAGAATTGACCTTAAACCAGCCCAGCCCAGGGGTAATATTGAGAAATAAGAATGATATACGTATTGCAGATTCGACGGTAATACAGATGAATTTACCATTCAATTTAGCACTACGAGGAACATTAGTAGGACCATCCACTTTGTTAAGTGAAAGAATCCTCGCCAAAAAGAAGAAATAACAAGCAGTAGCTCGTAAATTTCAATACGAGGTGAATAGATACCTTTAGTAAAAACAGCACTAAAGGTATCTATTCACCTCGTATATTAAAATTTTTTCGACATTTTTTTAAAAGCTATCCTAAAAATATGATTAAGCTCTCTTAAAGAGATGACACTAAACGCACTTAAAGGAAAACCCCGTGAAAAGTTTTGTCCAAAAACTACTATTTTTTAGTAACAACAATCAACATTTCAGTAGAAATTCACCTACAACGTATATAAAAAAGATTGTAGCAATGAACATCTTACTTTCAGGTATTTCATGTTTAAACGCGATGGAAGTATCAAAAGAAACGAGTATTTCGCGCAACTCTTTTCCAGACGCTATCATTACTCTTCAAGACCAGGCGAGCACTATTATATCAATAACATCGAGCACTGATCGTAAAAATTTCCTTACAGGTTTTTCTGATAAAACTGCATGCCTTTATGATTTAAAAGGAGTTTTTATTTCCTGTTTTAAAGGACATACCGGCTTCATTAGATCAGTGGCATATAGCCCCAATAGTGAAACAGTTCTCACAGGATCACTGGATGGCACAGCACGTCTCTGGACTCTAGAAGGGTATCTTCTTGTCATTTTCGAAGGCCATACGGGAGGTATCACTTCGGTAGCTTTTAGCCCTAATGGTGAAACTATTCTTACGGGATCTCTAGATGGAACAGCACGACTGTGGGACCTACATGGTTATCCTCTAGCTACTCTTCAAGGCCACACAGGATCTATCTGGGCAGTAGCATTTAGCCCTAATGGCAAAACTGTTTTAACCGGTTCCTATGATAATACAGCTCGCCTGTGGGATTTAGAAAGTAACCCTAAAGGTATGCTTCTGACTACTTTCGTAGGTCATGCAAAAGGTATCTTATCGGTAGCATTTAGCCCTACTGGCAAAACGGTGGCTACTGGATCAAATGATCATACAGCACGTATCTGGTCATTAACAGGTGAGTCTCTTGCCGTTTTTCATGGTCATGCGGGCTCTATTTGGGCTATAGCCTATAGCCCAAATGGTAAAATGATACTTACCGGCTCCGATGATAAGACGGCATATTTATGGAATTTAACCGATACTATTCTTGCCACTTTCCAAGGCCATACAGACAGTGTCCTTGCTGTAACATTTAGCCCTGATGGAGACACTGCCTTTACCGGTTCGCCTGATGGTACGATACGCCGATGGAATATAGAGAAAATAAAGGATTCTATGTGTGAACAAACTATCAACAATCTCAATATATTCCTATCATTATAAGAGGGGCAATTATCAATGACAGTCTAAAGGGGACTTAAAAAAGAGGAACGATAGAGAAAATGCTTTTGTATCACGCTTGCAAAAAAGATATCAAAGGAGCACAGTTTATTAGAAGGGTGATTGCTGTCTCGAGCAGGAAGCACGCTATGATGAACATGTGCATACTTAGAGAAAAAAGAATATAGATAGCAATTATATCAGTAAAATAAAATCTCTGACGTGTACATTAATTTGACAAGATCGCGAACCACAGATACCTTTAAGCACTCTACAGTAAAAAGTTTTTTAATCAAACTAATAACAGTGCCAAATCCTCCACAAAGTGGTTGAAAACGAATGGGCAATGTACCAGCATAAAAAGCTATACCAAAAATAAAAAATTGTAATAATTAATAAGTATTTAAAAACTTGTTTTTAGATCAGAAAATCTTGAATAATACTGCTTATAAGTTTTATCTGAGACTTTAGCTCATGGGTCTCCGTTACTAGCTCTAACAGCGGTAGGAAGTTTTTATAGGTCATTTACTAATGGAAGAGATGGATAATTATGGTGAAAAAAACTATTCTGCCTTATAATCTCATACTAGACCTTGATGAAGTTCTTTTACATCATCCATCAAAAGAGATTACTCTACCACATCAGTTCTTTTTGGAAAGACCCTTTTTAGTAAAAGATACCTATGGCTATAACTATATTGTCCCTGCCTATCTTCCTGAATTTTTAAAGTTTGCAAGGAGTAGATTTAACATAGCCTTTTTTAGCGGTGGTGATAAAGAGCGCAATAAAAGCGTAGTCCAAGATATATGGAAAAAGGTATTTGATACCAACCAGCTAGAAGATGTTCCGATTCTTTCTCGTGAAGACCTTACACCTGCTGATAGATTCGATGAGCTACATCCAAAAGTTGGGAATGATCCCTTTCGTTGGTATGGTAATTATAAAAAAGATATAACCAAAGTTGGAAAGCTTGATTCTACTATTTTGGTTGATGATGATAAGAGCTGGGTATTAAAAGGTCAGGTTCCTAATTTTCTAAAAGCACCGGGGTTCATTTTCAATCTAGAAGAGTTTATAGCTAAAGACACTGCAAAAGAAGGTACTTGTCATCACACACCAGAAGAATGCCTTGCGGGCAAGGGGTGTGAGTTAGACCAGCTATTAGAGTTCTATAAACTGTTGTATATTACTGGCATACTTGATAAAGCTGCTCAGCATGACGCTAACGTGATAGAGGGGTTATATGCTATACAGTTTGATGCAGAGAATCAACAGTTTGAAAATCATATGAAAGAGATAGCATACTATAAAAGGGGCTATAGCCTACTCTCTGGATTTTCATCGGAAATAGCATCTCGGTACTTTCCTCGGTTAGAAAAACATTTTCATTAATTCTACATTAACGATCTGAAAATTTAAAAATCTCCCTTTTGACCTTATTTTAAGATAGTATAAGCAAAAATATCTATTGAGAAGCGGTTTTCGCAAAAAAAATATAAGTATAGGTAGTAAAGTAATAAATGATTAGTGATACATATTTTTAAAAAAGATCTGAGTGGGTTCCAACTCTAAGAAAAATAATTTCAGTGGCGCTTTTTTGATAAATGAGAAGCAAATCAGGTTCAATATGACATTCCCAACAATCTTTAAAATCACCTTGGAGCCGATGATTACGGTTTTTTATAGGTAGAGGCTTTTCTTCTAATAACAGTGTGATAATGGTCTTAAGTTTTTCCAGGTCTTTACCGCGCTTTTTAGCCTTCACTACTTCTTTTTCAAATATACGGGTGTAGATCGGTCTTAACATTTAAATACCTAGTTTTTTGAATAGATCCTCTGCATCTTTAGCTGTAGTAAGACCTTTGCCTTTCTGAGCATCAGCAATAACTTTGCAGGTCTTTTTATTAGGCGCTTTCGAACTATATAAGTGTTTTTCAATTGATTCCATAATAATTTCGCGCATGCTTTTTCCAAGAATAGCGGCCAAAGCCTTAAGTTTTTTATGATCTTCCGTGGGAATATCTATAGTTATACGTGATAGGTCTTTTTTAGTATTCATCACATTCCTTGATTATTGTAAGTGTACATAAATAAAGAATACCATAAATACATAAATAAAGAAAAGATCCGATAGCATTGAGGACATTACGCCTCATCATTCTCTTACGTTAAATATACCCTTTACTGGCCTTCTAACGCATTCTTATATGATGCTATAATGAGGGAGTCACTTTTTAAAGTGTGTCAGGAGGGCGCCATTAATACCGTAGCATTTAGTAGGATGGAAACATTTTGTTAACCCTATCTGAGTAATGAATGGGGGGCCTTTTGAGCCGTCAAACAGCTACCAAAACTAGTGACAATCTGTTAAAAAGGGATGCTTATAAGTTTCACCTAAAAGCATAGTTTACAAATCTCCGTTATTCAATTTTCCCCAGGCATCTTTCCTATCATTGGCACTACATCGCTCAACCGTGAGCGATGTAAAGTTTTTGACACAGAGCAACGTCCTTCTGATTTACTGAAGCAATGAACAAGATGCTCTATAATTGGTGTAATTGATAGAGGTTCGATATGTTAAATTATAACGTTCTGTCTTTTCATAAAAGATAGTGATAGTGAGATACTCAATCTAGAATAAGAATGAGGCCACTAAGAGTTTTTATCACTACACTACTTTAATCTATTAAGAAAAAGGGGAACAGTTTTTATAGCTACAATGACCTTGTTATTTTTTTCTGTCTTCTAACTTTCGTTTCGATCAACTAATTCTTCTATAGCAGATGTTTTTCCCTTACTATCACCGATAGAAGTTGAAAATTTATATAAGTTTTTAAGACAGTATCCTAAAGAAATGCCTCCTATAAAGGTATAAAATGCTTCAATTGGATAGTAACTTTTCTTTGTACGGCCGGGCTTAGCTTTGTAAGGGATAGGGCTTTTACCTTTGCTTAGTCTTCTAAAAACTTTTGGTAATCCTTTATAAAAAGAGTAAAAAGCTAGGGATGCGAAAGCTGCACTAAAAAGTAGAGAAATAGGGGTAGAACTGTTCTGTAATACGACTTCGTCGTCCTTAACTGTTTTGTCTAAAGATTGCAATAACTGTTTTTTGCTTTTGTGATTAGTAAGACAGTTTTCTTTAAGCACCTGTTCTGTCTGCTTGCTATCTACATTTTCTAGAGATTTTACTAGTCGGGCATCCAAGGTGGAATAAGTGAATGAAAAATGTAAGAGACACGCACTTGTAAGACTTAGAAATATACATTTTTGCATGACAATTTCCTTTCCTTAAGATAAAATTTTCTCTGTTGCTTTCTTAAAGTAGTATAGTGAATATATCTATCCTAAACAACCCCTCACATAAAAACCTATTTCTGTAACTCCCAAAAGAAATATACAATGCAGTTAGACCTCCTTTTTCATCAAATAATTCTATCATGTACCTCTTTTCAGCTCTGCGATATACCGCTCAACTATTACATTACATCTCACGTTAAATCGTTTTCTTCTCTTTCTGTATCTATAGCAATTTACCTATGAATAAAGATTGCATGAAAAGCATGCTCTGCTGCCTCATAGAGATTTCGCTTGCAGCTGGGAAGCGCTTTTCTAATGTGATGTTTTATTCGAGCCCATTCGTGTTCTATAGGGTTAAGATTAAGATCAGGTGAATAAGCTGGCAAATAAAGCAGATCGCAACCAGCGGCTTCAATGAGAGCCTTAATTTTTCCGTTCTTATGAAAGCTGGCATTATCCATAATAATAGTTTGGCCTGGTTTGACCACTGGAAGCAGAACTTCAAGTAAATAGGTTTCAAAGACTTCTCGATTACAGCTTCCCTCAAAGACAAACGGTGCTTTAAGTGTATTTTCATGTAAAGCACTTATAATTCTTTTCTGCCTTTTTCCTGGTTTCAAAGCATATATTCGTGGACCTT
>JACDFK010000026.1 GCA_013815795.1 Candidatus Babelota bacterium
GCCTTACCTCCTGGAAGAAAGCCCCCACACAAACAAGATATTTATTTTGCGAGAGATACAAACGAACCTAAAACGGGCCTCTCTGCCAAGCAAGGACCTAATACTCGGTCTATATGAATGCAATTTCTGAAGGTAGGAACATCGAACTTAATGTATTAGTTGAAGGAATAATGTGGGAAAAAACATTACTAAAAGGAGCTAAGCAACGAGAAAGTACACGTAAAGATTAGTAGACTGAAGGAGAACCTGTAGAGGAGCATCTATGTACAGTCTATAAGACTATGCCAGCGTTCGGTACCATTTATGACCTTGAGCTCGCTACAACGCATATAACATCGGCTGAGTGAGCAACATGTAGTATTACCTAGATGCAAGCAACTCCACTACCTGCAGGTTTTAGAAAATTAGCTTCTTTTAGAAATAACCTTTAAAGGAAAAGTAAGCGCGCATACTTTACATAACGAGAGTTCCCGATAAGAAAGTTTCAAAAAAGCCCATTGTGATACTCTTTTTTTAAAATTCAACCCTTACAAGAAAGATAGCACAATAGACCTTACTACAATTTCTACTCTATAAACGAATAATGCAAGCTATTGAAAAAGGCGACTCGTGGGGCATTTTTTGAAACCTACAAGCAAAAAAGTTCACGAGCAGTAGGTGTAGTGTTGAATGAAATAATAACGTTAACTGTTTAATATCATATGTCAGGCTTTTAAAACATTTGAGGACTTTTATATGCGTTGTAAGGAGATCAGATCAGGATTTCCCACACAACCAATCTATAACCGTTTTATTGAATTACAAGAAAGAGCGATTCTTCCTGTTACTGTACTGGCAAAGATCTTTGCAAAATATGCGTCTGACGGAGTTTGTTACATTGATAGCTTTTCTTTGAAAGTAAGTCATCAAAGAATATCGTCACATAAAGTGGTTAAAGGCCTTGCTGCACTAGACAACACGAGCGTACGCTGGGTCTTTGGATTAAGCTTCCTCTTGTGGTGAACCGTCAAGGAGAAATAGTCGACTGTATGCTCACTTCAGGAAATGTAGCTAATACTAATGCTGAACTACTTACGAATATGATGCTCTGTACGGGAAAAGTCTATGCAGATAAAGGATATCTTCTGAAAGAAGAACTGTTTAAAAAAGTCTATTCTACAGGTGTACCTATCGATACTAGAATACGGTAAAACAGGAAAAATATACGTACGGATAGGACAGACACACTAATGCTCTGAAAAAGAGGAATGATTGAGTCTCTTGGGAGCCATTTGAAATGCAGTTATAACAAAGAGTATTCAAGGTATCGAAGTCCTAAAACTATTTTACTGAACGTCTATTCTTGTATCATGGCTTATGCCTCTCGTTATAACAAGCTTTTATGGAGAAAAACTGCTATTACCACTTTATCCGAACTGCCGTTAATTAATAACTTCTATCATGCTGGTCGTGTACATAAGAACAATAAAAAACCTAAGAAAGGATTTTTCTATCTGTGCAAATTGATTTTTCAAATATCTTGCACTATATTCATCACTATGTTTGCTTGTTGTAAAAGTTCTGGTTTTAAAGAGGTTTACTTCTCATATGATTTCTTGCGAAAGATAAAATTAACGCCAGAACGGAATCATAGTAAGTGCTCTTGGGGTGTGCTTTTTTTATCCAGAACTCAGTTTTCCTTACATTACGTTGAAAGGTTCTTATGAATAAAATTACTTATGCATGCTGTTCTACTTTATTACTCATTGCATGGTTTAATGCTCACCAGCAATGCTTCCGAGAGTATTATGGAAAGTAAGGTTGAACTAATTCAACGAACAAAAAACGCAATTAAGGAGGACTTGAGCAACCAAGACTTACAAAACTTTTCTCTAGCAGGATGCAACGCAAAAAGCTGTAATTTCACACAAACTCTTTTAGGGATTATTGATCCCACCCAAACAGATTTCTATAATGCATGTTTTATAAGAGCTAAGATTGAAAATAAAAACGAACTAAAAGAGAGTTCTCCACTGTTTAATGTTCTTGGACGTATAGATAGTATAAAGGATGGCAATCAATGTATTGAAGGAAAGAATATCAGTTTTACTGAGGAAATTAATTCTCATTACCAGGCTCGCGCCAAGGAAGGGGATCCAATAGGACTGTTTATGCTAGCTTATCTTTATGAAACTTATGGCACACGAGAGCAAGAAGAAACCGCGTGTTCATTATATCTTAAATCGGCCACTAAAGGTACTGTGGAAGCTTACAATAACGTAGGATGGATGTACGAAAATAAGCGTGGAACAAGCGACAAAAGCTCAGAAAAAGCCTGGGAATATTATAAGAAAGCATCAGCTCATCCTAAGGGTAATTTTAATATGACCCGTCTTACAGCTCTTGCATTTAAAGATGCTCCTGCACAATATGCTGTGGGCCAGCTGTATTATAATGGACAAGGAGTTCAGTGCGATCCAGAGATGGCATTTTACTGGTATTTAAAGGCAGCCCATCAGCACTATAGCCCTGCCATGTTTAAAGTAGGGTGTTTTCTTAAAAATGGTATTGGAATAAAAAAATCTTTGCCACAAGCTCTTGAGTGGCTCCTGAAAGTACCATCGAAAGATTCCTATTTACAGTTGGGGCGTATATATTATTATGGCGAAGGAACTGCAAAAGACTTACAAAAGTCCTTTTACTATCGTAATAAAGCGGTAGAAATGGGCGATAGAGATGCACTGGGAGAGATTGCCTGGATGTATGAAAAAGGTGAAGGTACAGAACGTGATATTGAGAAAGCGCTTGAATGTTATACTCTCCTAGCTCAATCGACTAATGAAATAAATGCTCTCTATGAGCAAGCTCGCATGCATGACTTACTTGGGCATTATCAACAAGCGGTCAAGCTCTATGAATACACTAATGCACAATCAGTAGTGAGGGAAAATCAAGCGCATCACAATGCTTTATATCGTCTTGCACTTAAACATGAAAAGGGAATAGGAACACCACTTAACCATGGAAAAGCTTTAGACCTTTTTAAGCAAACTGCAAAAGCAGGCCATATGCTCTCTCAGTTAAAATTAAAATTCATAGAAAGAGCTTCAGGCGACGATGCAGCTTTATTTAACTTTGATAGCATCATCGATATGAAACCAGCTGTAGCATTATATTATGTTCAGGAAAGCAAACGTGTTCAAGAAGAAGTAATGAAGAACTATAAGATAGTATCTCAGCAGACCTTCCGAAATGATGAAAGGGGTAATCCCCAACTTGTAAATTTAAATGAGCAGGTTTGGTATACAATTAAGCAAGATTATCTCGCTGCTCGTAAGGTACTAAAGAAAACACAAGAAGAGCGTCAAGAAGATCCTCTGATCATTAATTATGAGTTTATCACGTGCGACCCCTACATCAAATATTATTTTATAGATCTTACAAAAGACATTTCCGATGCCGAAGTAAGTGACCAATCGTTAATAAAACTTTTTCAAGAAATGCAAAATGCTGTGCGAACTATTCCCTCGTATACATCCGATGTTATAATTCAGTTGGCTTTATTAAAAACAAAATTCTTGAATGAACCACAAAAAATCCACCTCCGCAAAAGATTCTTAGGTCGGTATCGAATTTGGACTGATAAGACTCATCCACAGTGCTTATCTGTTGAAGATTTAATACGAGATCCGCTACAGAATCGGCGGGGTCAATCGGCTATACTTTTTGGTCAAAACAGCCACAGATGTCTCGATGGTTTTTCGATATACTTAGACGATCAAGATGCAAAAGACATGTCTGAAACACACATTCAACTGCCATTGGGTGCAAGAATCAGCAAAATTCTTAATCATTATAAGGAAAACTTTTTATTAAAACATAAAAATACGTCACCAGAAAGGATAGAAGAATCTGTAGAAGCGATGGTACTTCTTAAAGAAAGAATGCGGTTACCATTAGGACTCGTTGGCACCTTTGGTCCTATGTTGTATCCTCAACTGGGCAAAGGAAAAAGTCCTATATATCAACCTAAAAAGGTAATGGAGCGATTTATGAAAGGTGGCACAATTCCTGAGAGATTAGGGATTGTTATTGAGCCCTATACACCAGAATTACTCGTTAAACTGTTAAAAGAAGAGGTTTCAAAAGATAATGGTTTGTTAGGAACACCTCATTTAAATCTGTTCACTGAAAACGACCAATACCTTAAGGCACTCTGCGAAAATGCTTTAGATAATGAAGAAAATGACTATTTTGATCCGAATGCAGATGGACAAGGTTTTTTCAAGGACGCGCTTTATATAAAGCTTTTGCTTGATCATGGCTATATAGTGAAACAATAAGAGACTAGAGAGTGAGATTAGAAAAACACGCAACTACAATGAATATGATAGGTAGAATTATCACTAGTGTTATTCTACTACTCTCTCTGACTGAAATTTTTATCCCTTATACCATTTTAGCAAGCGAAATTTCATTACAGAGTAGATCAAAACAAGCAAGAAAAGAAAGTGATAATCTGAGTGCGAAACCTTTGGATACACTCTTACCCGATCTTCTAACTCACGTTACGTTAAAAAGTAGTGGTAAGCTTTTAGACCACACAAGTAAATCGATAAAAATGACATGCTCATCATCTTTAATGAACGATTTAATTTCGGTCACCGGAGCTCAGCCTGATCTCAGGCTGTATGGTTACCATCGCTTACGTGAAATTTTAGAGCACAATATATTTCTGTCCGAACAAGATCCTGGAGGGCTTAGAGGGCAGTGGAATTCTCTATGGACGCATCATTTAAAACCGCCGGAGAATCTTCTTGTTAAAAACAACATAAAGAAGTTTTTAGCAAGTCCCAATTCTCCGCTTCTGGAGGAGCATCATGACATATTTGCTTTTTTTAACTCGACGTATAAAGCTCTTACTGTCTATGAGCATAACTTATGTTCATATATTACCAATAATAATATAAACACTGTATCCCTCAATACCATAAAAAATATCTTTCAACTAATCAATCAGCAGTACAAAGTGTTTCAAACCACTTTAATTGAGCTTGTAAATGGATATAGTAAGGCTCTACACAATACCGATAAAACAGACTTTTTTCTCTATACTCAACAAATTGATGCGTATATAGAACCTAAAGCTATTCTTATAACTGATTTACACTCTGGTTCCTTCTATCGTATTTCACAAGAAATGACACGTCATATACTTGCCTTCGATGAAAAAGGCAACCGTACAAAGCCTCCCTCTGGACAAAATCACTCTGTTACTTATGTCCCTTCTAAACCCGTAGGTCTTACTGGTGTACAGGAGCGCCATGGTGTTTATTTTAAAAATGACGGTAACCCTTCATTACAGCCGGGTAGAGAAGCTATGATGTATCATCTCTATTCCATCCTTGGTATTTCTACAGCAGAAACAGGTTTGATTTTTATTGATAATATTCAACTACACGACGAAACAATCCACACTCCACCGTTTTTTAAACAAGGATTGAATATTCATCCCTTTTGCGTGCAAGTATCTCGTGAAATTGTGGGAGAAAGAGGTGATAGTTTCTTAAATCGTTCTTACGAGGAACTTACAGACATACTTGATTACACTACTTACTTTTGGCAAACAGTTGGCGCTTTTTTATCGTATCCAAGTGATGGAAAACCGGAGAATATTATTGCACGACAGCTAAAGGCTCCGCAAGATAAATATGAGCTTATAAGTTGTGATAATGATAAGGTATTCGAGCCACCAATAATAGAAGGGTGCATTAACTTTAAATCAGTATTATTGACTTTACCACAGATGGACCATGTACTCCCCTTACACCTTAAAAAACGCCTTGCTACACTTGATCCCGCTCTACATATGCTCGAATGGCTCACTGCTTTATATACTCATAATCAAAAGTATCGCGACCTTTTTAAACAACTTTATGAAGAAAAAAAACGTCAAAACTATGGTTTAGATCCAGATACTCTAAAAAAGGAGCTTGCAGGATTTGAGCAGTATACACAAAAGCTGTGGCATAAACTCTCTCTTCCTATAGAGATTAAAAAACAGGAAGTAGCTATACCTTCACAAGTCCTTAAAACCATTGCTTCTCTTGTGCGCGACAATCAGCACATCAACCTTAATAGTATCTTAAAAACAGTAGAACCACTTATAGCAGAAGCGTATGAGGAACTCAGAAAAACATTTACTAATCCTTCTACATGCATGAAAGCGCTCTACGGATGTGAAATTGAACGCCCTTTGCACTTACGACATCTTCCTCTCAAAAAGTATGATGTGCTCGAGGAACTTTTAGAAAGAAAAGTTCCTCGAGCATATGAATATCCTCAGTGGGATCAAGAAACCTCCTCCATACAAGAAGAGATTAAAACAGTACTGAAGCAAGCTCCAAAAGATATTTTAGAGAAGATTATCAAAAAAAATCTTTCTGCACCAAAGGAACATACATTTTTGCTTATTGCTTTGCTTGTACAAGCGGGCTCTTTTAAAATTAAAGATATAGCACTCTTTATAAACTTTTTTAGAAGTTGTAATACTAAAGAAAAGATCCAACTTTTTAAGCTTGTGTCACCTTGTTTATCTTCTCATCCTGAACTAAAATGGCGTTTAGAGCTGGAAAACCTTTTTACTGATTCTTTAAATCACACCTACTATCCCTACACAGCACAAGAAATGAAAGGAGTTACGCTCGGCATTAAAAAGATTCCCGTTACGCTATATAATCATTTATTTGATGAAAGTGGTATATTCAAACGAGGTCAGAAGAACAATAAACCTTTACCCGGCCGCTCATCTGTACAATATTACCCGCCCGAAAACCCAGTGGTATACTTTAAAAAGGATCCCGAACTACCCGGATATGAATATGCTACAACCGAGTTTATGCGTATGATGGGCATAGACAGTCTTCCTTTTTCAGAGCTTACCATGTTTTACGATCCTATAGGTAAAAAACAGTATCCGGTTCTGCTTTCTCAAGCTGTGCCCGGCGATCTTGTGCATGAGGTATGGGATACAAATGACGCATTTAAAGATTTAGATCCACATCACACCGGATTGTTGCTTTTAGCAGCGATGTTTATTAATGTCGAAGATGGCAAAGAAGATAATTATATACTAACCCCAGATCGAAAAAAACTTATTCCCATTGATAATGATCATGCATTTGTCCCAGGAACCGTATGGAAGAGAAATGAAATAGGATTTAGGTTGAATACGTGGACGGTTGTAGGTACTTTACAAACCAAGACTCTTCTCTTTTGTTTAGATATAATGAACAAGCGAATTCCTGATTCAGTTCGCAGCCATTTTCTCAACCTAGATCCAGATAGGTTTCTAAAAGACTGGCTTCAGAGACTAATTCTAATAAACGAAAGGTATCAAAGTTTTTTTCCCGATCTCACTGAGCTCTATCCTAAAACGATCCTGAAAATTCCCTTATCTAAAGAATACGTCTCACAACTCTACTGGAAGATGCATACGGTGCAAAAACAGTTAAAAAAGAATAAGGATGCTACGTATCTGGACCTTTTACAAATAATCGAGCCGTATATTGCTAAGACCTATAAGCTTGCTCTCCACGATGAAGGAAAAAAAACCGTAAAAAAACGATTTTTAAGTGTAACGAATGGCTACTACAAAACTACACCTAATGGTGAAAGCCGTCTATCAGCTGCCAATAGCAGAGAACTTATGGAAATAATCAACATTCCTACAGAAGATCTTATTTGTACTGCAAGCAAGGTGCAGACAGGACCAGTCTCAGCTCTAGAAACCTTACAAGAGCTAAAGCTTGAGCGCATTGAACAGAAAAAAAAACATCAAGAAATTGTACAAGGAACAGAAGAATTGGATAATCCTATAGACTGTACGCGATTAAGTAATCATGAACAAATGACTCATCTTAATCGGATTTTACTAGGTTCAAAGATTATTTCTGGGCTAGCTATACATCATTGTAGTGTCCTACAACCAGAGTACCTTGCTCTTCAGCCGGAGTTTCAAGAACTGGGTGTTTCTCTGCAGTTTCTGGATCTTCGCGGTGCACATCACTTAGATGAAAGAGCATTTAAAGCAATTTATGAAACCTGTTGTAATCTAGAATATTTAAATATAAGCGGTTGGAGGAAGATTTGGTACTTGCAACATCATAATGAAGTTAAAAAGAATTTATTTGGTAGGGAACTCGATTCCAATCAACAATTGCCACAAATATCCATTTTATCTGCTTTAAAAAGATTGGTGGTAAATGATTGTCTCACCCTTGAGAATATCTGCTTAAGCTTACCTCAGGTGACACGTATAGAAGCAAATCACAATCCAAGACTAGATATGATGCAGTTGCATAACCCTCATAAAACCTTAGTCACGGTAAGCGTTGAAGAGTGCCCGCTACTTTCTAGCAAAATGGCTTATGACATCATAAAACAAAATCAGCAAATTAAATCTTTTAATATAAAAGGATCTCCTCTTAATCAAGATTGTTTTTATCAGAGGCTAATTGGTAATGTCTATGATGATGATCGGGACTATACAGAAGCTAGGAAATGGTATCTTAAAGCAGCTAACCAGGGGGATGCTGATGCTCACTACTATATAGGGATTCTTTATCATAATGGGTGTGGTGTAGTTCAGGACTACCAAAAAGCTATGCAATGGTATCTTAAAGTAGCTGAAGTTGAACAGGGAGATGCTAATGCACCCTCCTATCTAAGGGGTTTCTATGACAATAATAATGATATATTTCAGAACTACCCAGAAGCTAGGAAATGGTCTCTTAAAGTAGTTGAGCGCGGTCATGCGGCTGCTCAATACTATATAGGACCTCATTATGATAATAGGTATGGTGTAGTACAAAACTACACACAAGCTATGAAATACTATCTTCAAGCAGATAAAAAGGGGCATGCTGCTGCTCAGTGTAATATAGGGACTCTCTATCATTATGGGTGTGGTGTAGTTCAGGACTATAGAGAAGCTATGTACTGGTATCTTAAAGCAGCTCAGCAGGGGCATGCTGAGGCTCAGTGTAATATAGGAACTCTGTATCATTATGGGTGTGGCGTAGTGCAGGACTATAAAGAAGCTATAAACTGGTATCTTAAAGCAGATGAACAGGGGCATTCTGGTGCTCAATGTAATATAGGAATTCTTTATCATTATGGGTGTGGTGTCATTCAAGACTATATAAAAGCTATGGAATGGTATGTTAAAGCAGCACAACAGGGAAATGCAACTTCTGAGTACTGTATAGGAACTTTTTATCATAATGGGTGGGGTGTAGTTCAGAACTATACAGAAGCTATGCAATGGTATCTTAAAGCAGCTAACCAGGGGGATGCTGATGCTCAGTGTAATATAGGAATTCTTTATCAGAATGGATGTGGTGTCATTCAAGACTATATAAAAGCTATGGAATGGTATCTTAAAGCAGCTCAGCAGGGAAATGCTGAGGCTCAATTGAAAATAGGGATTCTTTATCATAAGGGTTCTGGCGTAGTTCCGGACTACACAGAAGCTAGGGAATGGTATGTTAAAGCAGCACAACAAGGACATGCTGATGCTCCGTATTATATAGGAATTCTTTATCATAATGGGTCTGGCGTAGTTAAGGACTATACAAAAGCTATGAAATGGTATCTTAAAGCAGATAAACGGGGAAGTGCTGGTGCTCCATGCTATATAGGAATTCTTTACCATTATGGGTGTGGTGTTGAGCCCGATTATACCGAAGCTAGGGAATGGTACCTTAAAGCAGCTCAACAGGGTGATGCAACTTCTGAGTACTATATAGGAACTCTTTATCAATATGGGTGTGGCGTAGCTCAGGACTTTATACAAGCTAGGGAATGGTATGTTAAAGCAGCTCAGCAGGGAAATGCTAATGCTCAATGGAAAATAGGGACTCTTTATCATTATGGGTGTGGTGTAGAGCAAGACTATACAAAAGCTAGGGAATGGTATGTTAAAGCAGCTCAGCAGGGACATGCTGGTGCCCAGTGTAATATAGGAACTCTTTATCTTAAAGGGTGTGGTGTTGAGCCAAATTATACCGAAGCTATGAATTGGTACCTTAAAGCAGCTCAACAAGGTGATGCAACTTCTGAGTACTATATAGGGACTCTTTATCAGTATGGGTGTGGTGTAGAGCCAGATTATACAGAAGCTATGAAATGGTATCTTAAAGCAGCTCAACAGGGTGATGCTGATGCTCTTATTAAGGTAGCAGAGCTTGATCTCAATAATTCTCTATGATTGGGATTGCTCTACCACCTAAAGATAGTTTCTTTTCCTCATAAACGAGCCATTGAGCCATAAAGTTCATGTAAATGACTTTCTAATAGACCTTCAACTTTTTAAAAAAATCTTCGTAGAGATGAAACTAAAGCTCTCGCAACCTTGATCATTAAGTGAAGCAACTAGAGGAATCTTTAGTTTGAAAAATCTCCTCTGCCCAAGTAGTTACCCATAGTAAAGCTTTTTTATCCCTCTAGTATAACTAAGAAAGTGGTTATCACTGAACAGTTTATAGCTTGCTATAGAGCAGTTGCCTATTAGTCAAATAGGGGATGTTATAGATTTAATTAAGCGAATCGCACGTAGAGTGTGAATGTTACTATAAAATAGGACATACTTGTATTTATTTATAAAGTCTCAAAAAATTACATTATACATAGTAAAAAATGGTTGGTCAGGAAAATTCTGTAATACCGCAGCTTCCTCCTCTGTAAGAAGTAATTATCGCAAGCATTACACGATGAAGAGCAAGTAAACCGCCGTTTTATCGTTTAAAGGTATAATGAAATTATTAACCTTGCAAATGATGAAAAATATACGTACGGTAAACTCGATCTGAAACCAAGTATAAGGGACCCCAACCTCCTAGCACATGGTGCCCTCCCATAAGGGGGCGGCAGTACCCCTTTTAATTCTAAATTCAATCAAAGAATATAAAAT
The DNA here is from genome assembly GCA_013815795.1 of Candidatus Babelota bacterium. GTDB lineage: Bacteria > Babelota > Babeliae > Babelales > Babelaceae > PRDV01. The sequence goes on from JACDFK010000026.1 coordinate 10,952, forward strand.
TTTTTTCTTATTTATAGGGTGAATTTATAGGGTAAAACGAGTAGGGGATAGATCTCTGTATAAGCCTTTTGAGCTGATTTTTTTCGAGCCATTGTAGTCCAGCAATCGCCATCTCGATATCTAGTGAAAAGTTGAGCTGTTTCATCATTTATGACAAGAAGTGCTCGGCTGTCAGGACTAAACAGTACGGTACGAATGTTGCGTGAACGGGGAACCTTCAAAATTTTTAGCAGATCGCCTGTTGAAGCATCCCACAGGCAGACCTGCCCCTTGCTTGATCCTGTAACAATAATTTCTCCCATAGAGTTTAATGCTGCTCCACTCATAGTTTCGGCAAAACCCGGTTGCATATTACCATTAAGGCCCACGGGGGAACGGGTACCATTTCCAATAAGTGGTTGGTAAGCTGTATTAATAATTATATTTTTTGTAAGTCCTGTTTTGAAATTCCACACACATGCTCCTCCTTTATCATTTGCAAGAAGAACACTCCACGTATCAAGGTCACCTCCTGCTGAACCAATATATTTAAAACCTCTTCCTTCTATAGGCAATTCTTTTATTTGTTTTCCTGTTTTAGCATCCCAAAAGCGAACTACATTTTCATAACGAAATAGAGTAAGAACAATGCTGCCTTCTGGACTGAAAGCTACCGACTCGATAGGCCCTGCGTGTCCCTCAAGGACTAGAGGTTGATTTTCTCCCGTAAGACTCCACAATACCGCTTCATCCGATCCGATAAGTACCGTAGTACCATTAGGACTAAATGCTACTGAAAGGACAGGACCACATCCGAGTATTTTATGTAAGACGATGCCTGTTTTAACATCCCACAGAATGGCTGTACAATCAGCTGATCCGGTAAGAACCTTATGGCCATCAGGACTAAATGCTCCTGAAGTAATTTCCTGAGTATGTCCTTGTAGCTTTACAACAACTTCTCCTCTCCCGATATCCCATAGAAAGGCAGTACCTTGTACTCTCATAAAAACAGTTGTGCTATCAGGACTAAAAGCGACTGGATCTCTCTGCTTAAAATATTTGTGATTATGAGTGCTGCATCCTCTTGGAATTATTTTATTAAGATTATCTTCGTGAGTAGTGTTCGATACTTCTAGCTCGAGGGGCAAAGGGCCTACGGTCGGCAATGCCTGTGCAAGTGGTTCTACTTTTACCTGATAGGCAATAGAAAAGAAAGTTTTGAAAGATTCAAAATTATATTTTAAAGCATCTTCCGGGGAGAGAGAGATACTATAGTCTTTAATATTCATAGTGGCTACGATGTTACCCGCCCTACATACATGGGAATTGAGAGTGATAGCGGATTCTCCTAATTGTATCCCCGTAGAGACATCCCAAAAGCGAATTGATTTATCACTAATAGATCTGGTAAGGACGTTTCGCCCATTAAGACTAAAGGCTACCGCATCAATAGGAACTTTTGTATAACCCTCGAGCGTCCGCACCTGTTTTCCTGTTTTAATATCCCAGATCAAAGCACTATCATCAACAGTAGATCCGGTCACTACTAAGCTTCCATCAGGGCTAAATGCTAAGCAATCGATAGAATCTCTATGCCCTTCTGCCTGTCTATTATATCCTTCCAGTGTAAGCAGGGCCTGGCCGGTTTTAGTATCCCATAACTGAGCTATAGCACAAGCTGACCCGGTGAGAACCGTATTCCCATCAGGGCTAAATGCTACCGAGCAGATAGCTCCATAATGTTCAATAAGGTGGAGCACTTGATCACTAACCTTGAGCAAATGATCATTTTCCTTAATCTTCCACAACACAGCGGTACAATCTGCAAACCCGACAAAAACAGTACTTCCATCAGGACTAGAAGTGAGGAAAGTAACCGGCGCACTCCACGGTAGTAATACTAAAGGGTATTGGTTTTCAATATCCCAATAGACTACGGTGCCATCGGCAGATCCCGTAAGAACAGTCTTTCCATCGGGACTAAATGCTACACAGGTAACCTCTTTCATATGCTGGCCCTTTAATATGTGTAGTACTTTTCCTGTCTTCGAACACCAAAGAATAGCTTCCGGTTCCGGAGCCCTTACTCTCCCTAGATAACCACTTAATGCTCCGAGTGACCCCGTAAGAATAGTTTTTCCATCAGGGCTGAGCGCCACTGGCAACAATTCTATTTCAATTAAGTCCTCAATTTTTTTCTGTACTTCTACATCGACTAAGGTAAAGAGAGTTTTAGAAAATTCAAAATTATAGTTTAAAGCCTCTTCAACAAATAAGTAAGAAATATGTTTTTTAAGATCCATGGGCAGTTTTTTAAGATGGGTAATCATTACTTGATTAACTATTTCATTCAGTGTAGGGGCATAATATACAGCACCAACTGTTTTTTCCATACACGCCGAACTGAGCGTTATCAAAAGGATTGTTGCTATGAATGACACGATATAAGTAAGATGCTTCATGGACTATCCTTTTAAGTTAAAGTCAAAATGTGTAGGCAATTGCTCTCAAATTCTTTAGCACATAAGTAGGATTTTTCCAAAGGGGCGCGAGTACAAAAAAATATTAAATTCACATTAAAGCCTTGCAAGGAATGGCTGATTAAGATATAGAAGCGCAGAATTTTCATTAAAAGATGTATTATTAATCCTCCAGAGAGAATAACCATACTTAGCCCTAGATAGAGTAATCGCTGTAACATCGTAAAATCCTACTAAAATAGACTAACCTTTTTTTAAACTCTAACACACAACGAGTATCTAATCTATACTGATGTGTATATTTTTCTTCCCCTTTTTACATAGTTGCCGTTTATTTTCTTTACGAATCTTTCTAGATCCTATTAGTAAGACAAGAAGAGGGCTGAAATATGGTAGTATCACGATATAGTACAAAAATTTGAAGATAAAGCTTTTTGATCTTCTTGCGAATCGTTAGACCAAGAAGTATTCTTATGAGAGCTCAATAAACATTATTCTTTATCTCGATCCAATGAATCTATACAACTGTCACTCATCATTTTTTGATAGCTGTATTCCATTTTTTATGGGTCCATCTTCAAACGTATTTGAACGACAAGATAAATCTTTAGTTGAGAAATCAGTTGAAAAAACCGACTTTACCTAAAGAGTTACCGGTATTGAAGCTTTTTTTATACGTATTGTATAGTATACTACTAAAGTGATTATAAGCGACAGTGTCAAGCTAGCCGTAGAGCAACTTCTTTAAATTAAAATAGGGGATGTTATAGGTTTTCATAAGTAAATAGCCAATAAAAAGTGTTAGTATACGATAGAGATACTAGGAGAGTACATAAAATGAAAGAGCTGCCAATCGGTATCTCAACGTTTCCTGAGATTATACAAAAAGGCTATCTGTATGTTGATAAGACTGCCATTATCTATAGTATTGTTTCAAGGAAAAAATACTATTTTCTTAATCGACCACGTAGATTTGGAAAATCTTTATTAGTCTCTACTATTGAAGCGATATTTACTGCAAATAGAGAGCTTTTTGCCGGACTCGCTATCGACTCGTTGCCCTATGATTGGCAAAAGCATCCGGTCATTTCAATCTCTTTTTCCGGAATTCCTTATACCACGCCCGAACTCTTAGAGGATGGAATTAAGCGGTATCTTAAGGATATTGCTGCAGAACATCAGATCGTTTTGCAGAAAGGAACAGCGGGAGAGATGTTGAAAGAACTTGTAAAAACACTTGCAATAAGCACTACAGTAGTGCTCTTAGTCGATGAATATGATTATCCGATTTTACAACATATTCATGATAAGGAGACAGCGAAAGCCATACGGGGAATCTTAAAAAGCTTCTATGGTTTTATTAAAGATCTTGATAAATATTTAAGATTTGTGTTTTTTACCGGTGTAAGTAAGTTTTCAAATACCTCACTTTTCTCGGGACTTAATAATCTCGAAGATATTGGTTTAGACATTGAGTCCAACACCTTACTAGGATATACTTCAGCTGAAGTCGCTCACTATTTTCATGAACATGTAGTACACATGGCTCACAAAATAGGATGCTCTAAAGAACGCCTTTTAGAGGACATAAAAACATGGTATGATGGGTATCAATTTGCTCTAGAACGACATGCTACAAAAGTATATAATCCATTTTCAGTTATGTTATGTTTAACTAAGGGCAGATTTTCTAATTATTGGTTTCAAACAGGAACGCCAAGCTTTTTGATGACCTTATTAGAAGAAAAGAGCTACCCAATAGAAGAATTTGAACATATGGAAGTCACTGAGAATAATCTGGGTGCCTTTGATATCGATGCGATACCGCTAGGAGTGGTTCTTTTTCAAGCAGGGTATCTTACCATCCAAGGTTACAATCAAGAGACAGGGAACTATGTTCTTACGTATCCCAATAAAGAGACTATAGACTCACTAATTGAGAATGTTTTTGCTTCAATGACCAGTAAGCCAGAAGCATATCTCAATAGTATTGTTAGTGCTTTGCGGCGAGCTTTTAAAGAATGTGATTTCAAGCAGATACAAACTATTCTAACGCAGCTGTATGCTCATGTTCCTTATACTATTCATATAGGTGAAGAGAAATATTATCAAACAATTTTTTATCTTGCTTTTAAATTAACTGGAGCAGTTATCGCTGTGGAACAACCAACCCATGATGGCCGCATCGATGTTGTTTTAGAGACACTAGGTGCTTACTTTATCATAGAGATGAAAATTAATGCTCCCGCAATAAAAGCATTAGAGCAGATTAAGTATAAAAAATATTATCAGCCCTATGAATCAAAGGGGAAAAAAATTATATTAGTTGGTATTGCATTCGATACTACACGTAAAAATATTAGTGAGCTTGAGTATGAAGAATTACCTATGCAGAAAAAATAAAAAGTTGCTTACTGACCTATAAAAAACGGTAGTGGAAGTATACCAGAGAACAAAGAGAACAAGAAAAAGCAAGCACATCGAGGAAACAATAAAACCTCTAAAGAACACTTTAAGGAACTCTTATGACCACCTAACTTCAATATTTTTACAATCTATTATTTTAGTTTTGATGCTCATACACTAAACTATAGAATTTCAGGCCTATAAACTTTTGCTCTTAAATAAAATGTTTCAGGATAATTAGGAGATTTTATGAATTACATACAGAAATTAGTATTTTTAACAGTACTAAGCTTAGAAAGCTATCATATTCAGTGCATGGATAAGTATAAAATCGCAGAGAAGACCTTATCATTTGATAGCTTTAAGCCTTCGAAAACGATTAAATACCCTTTTAAAAAGGATGGGAGCGGTAGGTTCATTCACCCCCAACAAAAATTAATCTATACTATGACTCAAAAAAAATTCTTTCTTAAAGAACTTCCTGATGATACCGATTTAAGGTTTTCAAGAGTAGGTTTTAGCTCCGATAACAAACGTTTCTTCTTGCAGTATGTAGACTCACAGGGCCAAAACGTGGATTATACTTGGGACACAGAACTAATAGAGGATGATACGCTGCAGGACACTCTCTATACAGAGCCAGAAGAAGATGATAAAGATATAAAAAAATTAAACACTCCTCCTTCTCTAATCTCAACTCCTTGTAAGGGGGGGGGATTCAGTTTCATCTTAACCAAAATAAACCATTTGTTCTAGCTACTACGCTTGCCAGGGTAGAGGTATTAGAATCTGTTACTAAGGATGTTATTTTAGTTATTCTTTCTTCCCTCGAAACTAGAGAAGCTGACCTGTTCTTACTAGATCTGAATAAGCAGCTAAAACTTATCTGAATGAGCTTTACCACTGTTGTGCAGCGTTGAGTCCTGATAAAAAAACTATTGTTGCTTGGGATTCGGAAAACTGTAAACTAGGCCTGTGGGATTCCTTTACAGGAAAATTTCTTAAAAAACTCTCGCCAGATATAATCGCGCGTCTTCAAAATCCTACAGATTTTTCCGATTTTTATATATGTTACCTCCAATGGAGCCCAAATAGTAAAAATATTTTCCTTTTTCCCGGAATCGGAAAAAGCTGCCTTTGGAATATGAGTACCGGAGAAATAGAAATACTTCCGTGGTACGGCAATACATTTGGTATCAGCACTATTGCTTTGTTTGATAGTTGTATACGATTTAGCGTCGATAGTAAATTTCTTCTTGTTGAAATAAACGATTGTAAAGGAGTTGAACTTTGGAATGTTGAACAAAAAAAACATCAGGTATTGATAAAAAAAGGTGACCATATCGAATATATCGGGTTTAGCCCTAAGGGAGATTACATCTTCATTAACACGAGCTCCTTTTCTTTATTTGACTTTTTTATCTGGCGTCGGGTAGAAGAAAAATAAAAAAAACTGCGCAGATGCACACAGAGTGCACTCTTTAGTAAACAGCTTTATCCTCTAGTGATTATTCACGAAAAAGACAATGCCCTATATATTTTGAGAAACTAAAGATATAAATCCAACAAACATATAGAGCAGTATCGCGTATCTAAACGCATAATAACTGTTGTAAAGAAGAAATTTAACCTCTTTATTACTGTTTTTTAAAGGAGATGAAGCCTCGTTTTCCAGTTTTTCTATGATTTTTTGAGTCTTTTTATCTCCTCCTTCATACGCATAAGGAAGTAAAGACGTGCACTGTGATAGTAGCGCCGGTCGAACCATACGTAGCAGTTCGTTACTTTCAGATGGTATCAAGGCAACCTTTAATGTTTGTTGCAAGAAAGAAATAATTGAGCACATATGTTCGGCTATAAGTAACGTTTGAAGGTCAGTCGCTTGTCCATAAAGGCCATATCTCGCAGTATAAAACAGTTTAGTTCCATACTTTAGCAACATTATAAGAGTAGATATCCTTGATGACTCAAGTTTTCCGTAGGCGATATCTAAAGGAGAGTTCAATAAGATATCACGTGAATGAGGAGATGCTCCCTCTGATAATAAAAACTCAACTATTTCAACATTATTTGCTTGCGTAGCGATATGCAAAGGAGTTCTGCGCGTGCGATTTCTAGCATTGACGTCGGCTCCTAATTCCACGAAAGCTTCAATAAGATCACGACGATGCTCTCCAAGGCTTAAGCTACAGTGATGAGTTATCTTTTGGTATCCTGGTATCCGTAGCGCATCAAAAAAACAGTCAACATCGGTTGCTAGCTTCCCTAAATAGATACAAAGCTTTATCAGCTTTTTATTACGGCTGGAAATCGCGATTTTAAGCGGATTATTATAAGGATCCTCCTCGTGAGCTTTCTTATTAAATGAAAAAGATCCACCTAAACGAGCAAGAAGATGTACATCATTAAGTTTTTGATTTTGAGTAGCACTTAATAACAACTTATGTACAGACACTGAGTTTTCGGTACGTAGAAACTGAGAAAACAGAGTCTCTCTCTTTCCAGAATCAAACAATGTCCCACAATTTTTATAGTAATGGAGTGCTACGTCGGTATTGATAAAATGCAGCAAACGCACTAAGTTATCCCGGGAAGTGAGAGGATATATAGTATGAAAATACTTAATAAGATCGGTTGATGTATATGTTTGTTGTAAAAACTCATTAAACAGACGACTTGTGCGAGCTAAAGAGTACAAATTTTCAATGGCTTCATCAGAACTTTCAGCAGAACTAATTTTCTCTAAAACTAACGTCGACAATGAAGGACAATGATCGTTAAAAAAAGGGGATAGCAAGTCTTCTTTCTCCTGTTGCATCCCATAAACAGATGATTGGGCGATAAAAGTTGAAAGAATGAAAAGCAGGAGCGCCCGTAATTTTTTATTCATATAATTTCCTTTTTAATATATTGTAACTACTCTCTATATTTAAAGAGCATGGCATTAAAAATAAAAAGTGTCAATATTGTATTTTTAATGTTAAAGTTGCAAAAAAAATTACATTCTGCATAGCCAAAGTAGTGTTAGTCTTGGAAAACTGGAATCCCTCCAATCACTCTAATAAGATTGGTATCACCTAGTCTGAGAGTGCCATACTCATTTAAGCCGGCTAGTTTGGTGATGAAGCTCATATCCTACTACGAAAGAATCGCGAACGTGGATTTCACCGAAATGCAACTTTAAATGGCAGCTAAAAAATCAAAAAAAGGGCTCAATTTCTTTTCAGATTATTTACTCATTCATACCTTGTATCCTTGTTTCTGTTAAAACGAGTGGTAGCGAAGCACGTACGAGTAGTTTGTGTGTATACTTTTCAAAAACTCTTTCTTAAGTCGAAAATATCAGACAGAGGTATACATGACTATTTTACCTGTAAATCAGATGCTGATACTTTGCTAAAATTTTTTTATTTTCAATTATAATTTTAAGTGGATCGATAAACTATGACCACAGAGAAAGAAACTTATTAAACCAGCATATCAAGATAGTACCATGCATCGCACACTTCTATGCACTAGTACAAATAATACTATCAAAAAAAATCAATTGACCTTTTTTCATAATAGCGTATATTTAAATAAAATAATGGCTAGTTTTAGTGCCTTTCAATTAGTCAATAGCTTAGTTGTAAAAACTTTGTAAGCTCTAAACCTCTCGGTTAAATATACTAGAAAAAGATACTATACATCACTCTATAGCGAATACTTAAGCTCTCATTTAAAGGATTTTCATGAATTATCACCTCAGATTACTTTTTTTTTCACTAATATCCCTCACATTCTCTAGTATGATTCAAGGAATGAAGCACAAAGCTCAAAACAACACGAGAGCTATTGCACTTACACAAGAAAACGATACTATTATTTTTTCTTTGATAGATAAATCTGGAAGTAAAGAATTAGAGCGCGTTCCTAAAAACTCTTATAAAAAAGTTCTTATGCTCATGTATTGCAGATCATTGCCGCCCGAACTTACATTCCGTATTGCTCATTTACTTTTAGGAAACATCTTGCAGCATAATTTTGAATGTACTTCAAAATTTGTTTCAAATACAGCTAGAGGTGAAATCGGCTCTATTTTATTTAGTCCAAACAATAGAACATTTATTACTCGTGGCAGCAATGGCGATAACCCCACCTTATGGGATAGTGAAAGCAAGAAACAACTTTTACCAACTAATGGAGAAACTTATCGATTAATAACATTTAACGCAACAGGTACCATGGTTTTTGCCCAACAAGACAATGACACTATGAGTATTTTAAATAGTACCACAGAAGAGTTAGTGCGCCTTCCTTTAATTGTTGAACAGATTGATAAGACAGCATTTAATTCTGATAGTTCACTTATTTTTACTCTAATTTACAGAGAAAATGAAGCAGGGGTGTGGTTGTATGATAGGATCACCGGAGAATGTGTAGCAGAGATGCGTGTCGAGAATGCAGAATTAAGTCCCAACGGAAAAACTCTTCTCGTGTGTCTTCCTAAAAATACATTTCAAGTATGGGATTCTAGTGGAAAACAACTTGTGCATACTATGGAAGGAGTTCCTTCTTTAACGAGTGATCCACAACGGCTTATACACTTTAGTCCAGATAGCCAAAGAGCTCTTACCAAAACCAATACCTCAGCTCTGTGCCTCTGGGATATAAAGACAGGTCATGCTTTACAAACTTTCACTATACAATCACCCAGTATAGCGGGAATATTTAGCTCGGATAGCACAGTTCTTCTAGTTTCATATAATAAGAATGGTCATGCACAAAGCGCTCTGGCAAAGTCAATAATGAAATGCAACACTTAAAGTTTTCATTTTGAAAGTTTTATTTTTCATGCCTCAG
>JACDFK010000027.1:0-14980 GCA_013815795.1 Candidatus Babelota bacterium
CAAAGCCGTGAGCCCATCTGCTCTTTCTTTGAGATCATCTTCATAATAACGAGCAACTGCTAAAAGCATCGCATCAAGCTGTCCACTTTGTTCACCCGTATTTATTAAATAAATAGCGATAGGTGGGAAGAGACCGGTTTCTTGTAAATACTGTGCTATTCTCCCCTGCTTAATAATATTTTCCCGTGCCTTTTCAAGAGCTACAAGCAATACTCTATTATCAACAATTTTAACCACAATGTTAAGCGCCTCTGCTAAATTCACCCCTCCAGCAACAAGCATCCCTAGTGTATTACAAAACTGAACAATCGTACCCGTTCTTGAAAAATATCCTATTACCGGCAGCTTAAGCTTTAGTTTATCAAACATATAAGCGCCTCGTGAAGTAGATTTCCATAATACAAATGAACCTATGAGAGATGCAATTATAATGAAAAGTAGGAGATAATGGTTTAGAATAAAGTTGGAAGCACCTAAAAGCATACGAGTAGGAAGAGGCAACTCAATATTCTGCCCTTGAAAAACCGTCGCGATTTGGGGAATAACAAACGAAAGAAGACCTAAGACAACTAGAAAAATAATAATTAACTGAAAAATCGGATAACGAAGAGCTCCTGTTACTTTTTTTCGTAACACTTCTTTTCTTTCTAAAAAGTCGTTAAGTCGTTCTAAAATAACTTCTAACTTTCCAGTCGCTTCACCCGCGCGAACAAGCTGAACATAAATAGAATCAAATGTTTCTGGATAGCGCGATAAACCATCAGCTAAAGAACGACCTTCCTTAATGCCGTCCTTCAAAGCGATAGTAATACCTTTAAGAGCACCTTCTGTCTGTTCAACGAGAAGTTCAAGCGCTTGTAATAAAGGAACACCTGCTCGCAGAAGAACAGCTAACTGCTTGGTAAAGAAAATCTTATCTTTTAAACTAACACCACGAGTGAAAATACGTCTGTACCACGCAATGCGGGTACCTGTTGATACAAGTTCAAGACCTATTATAAACAACCCCATCCTTACAATCTGCTCTCGGGCATTTTGTTGCGTTGAAGCATCGATAGTCCCGGTAACTCGTTTTCCCTCTTTAGAGAGTGCCTGATAATAATACAGCGCCATACTAAGCCCCAATCTCTTGCTTGATCAACACGTTACTCCGTGATAGAATGAGTGAACTTAATCTTTAACACAGGAGAGTCTATGAATTGTATGTTTCTTTCAACCTTACTAAGTGCCTTACTCTTTTTTTCATCAGACATTCAGGCTTATACCAACAAAGATACTGTAAAACCGCCATACAATCAACAAACAACCTATAAGTTTCCAGATTTTTTCTTTACTCCTCTTGAATATTCACAAAGCAGTGTGACCTTCTTTTTAAAAAAAATTTACAATGACAAAAAATATCCACAATATTTTTTAGCAGGCAATTTTATGCATGTAGCTCAAGGCATCGACTTTGCGCCCCATAATTTTCAGCCCCGTTTTACTATAAGAAAAATACTGTCGCTTTTTCAGACAAAGCTCGATAATATTTACATTAATCCGTATGCTTTTTCCCATCTTTTATATGAAATACACCCCACAATAGCGCGCTATTGTAATAAGGCTCAAGAAAAAATACACCTCATCGAAACTATGAAAGAAACTATTGGCTCCTATCTTATTGATAACTATGCAGACTTTAAACATAATCCTGAAAAAACTCTCCATGAACTAGCTCATATACTTTATACCAGTATGGATGGATCTGCTCATGAAGAGAAAGACATCTCCATTCGAGAGTTGCAGCATGCAGTTCATCTTTTTCTTGTACGTGGCCTGTCTCAGCTCATCTGGAACCCCGCCGATCATAGAGAGACCTGGAATAGCGTAAAAATGCTCTCCTGTCAGTTAGAAAAATTTAGCGAATATTATATGATCGATACCGTTATGTTTGATAACCTTCTGTGGACATTACTAGATCGCTATGGATTCTTTCTCAATCTTGTAGCACAAGATCTCAAACCAGACTTTTTCGATGCGGTGAGATCGGACTTACACTCTGAAAAGGCTGCTTTGTGGCTCTCTGAAGAAAGAGAAAACTATATTACGACTAAATATGAATACCTTACCTCGATCCTTCTAGAAGCTGAAATAACTGCACACATGCACAATGCTCAGGGCACATCTTCGTAAGCTCTCTCGTAAAGCTCCACGATTTCGCTAGATTATTTTGTCCCTATAAAAAAGAACAGTTGGTTGTATAGACAAACAAAAACATCTCTGTAATAAAAAGTAATCTATTGAAGGTGAACAGATGATTGAAAATCTGCCTATACCACCTTACAGCTATTTACCATAAATTTTAATTCTTATATATACTATTATAGCTCATACATAGTAATGTGTATTGTTCTCCTTAGGGATCAAAAAAGATGTTTTAGTATACGTATAAATGCTCATTTCATCGCTACTTTTTCTCACCTATAGAATCCCGCTGTTAAATAACAGATTTTACATTATTATTATAATATGTTATTATATAAAATATTTTTCATCGAATATATCTAAAAAGTTGAAATACGCTCTTCTTTTTGCGTTATGCTTTACCTACAAAAAGTGATAGTAACCCTTTTACGAACAAAAATAAAAAATTAAGTTCAGAAATTTTGTTTTCGTGGTACTCTTAAAAAAAGGTAGGTAGTAACCATAAAAAAGGGAAGAAGTACGATGGCAAAAATACCAATCAAAGGAACGTTAGAAGTTATTTGTGGTTCGATGTTTTCAGGAAAAACTGAAGAATTAATTAGAAGAGTACGCAGAAGTGAAATCGCCCACTCAAAAACTATTATTATTAAGCACAAAGTTGATGACCGTATGTCTATCGAATATGTGCACTCACATAATGGAGATCGAGTAAAAGCTATCGCTTTAGATAATCCCCTTGATATACATCTCTTTATCACCGACGAGGTCAAAACAGTAGCGATCGATGAAACACAGTTTTTCGGGCCATCGATTATTCCGGTCATTTTGGAGCTCCTGGATAAAGGCAAACGTATAATCATAGCGGGACTGGATCTAGATTTTCGTGGTCAACCATTTGGCAGTATGCCTGTACTTATGGCTCTTGCTGATTCTGTGACTAAGTTGAACGCTATTTGTATTGGATGCGGAAATACTGCTCATTACAGTCAACGTCTTATAAACGGCAAAGCAGCCCGATACGATGACCCTTTGGTTTTAATTGGCATGCAAGACTACTACGAAGCTCGCTGTCGAGACTGTTATTTTATTGATAAAAATGGATGGAATCAAACGCAACCATTAAATGGATAAGCATGGCTAAAACACATTCCAACTCTTATATATGCCAAAGCTGCTCGTATACAACTATAAAGTGGTTGGGATGTTGTCCTTCGTGTAAAGCTTTTAATACTATAGAGCTCAACGCAGTACCCGTGAGCTCAAAAAAGAAGAACACTTCGACGCTTACTGATTTATCTCAAGTGACCCTTGCACCCATGCGGCGCATGCTCACGGGAATAAAAGAATGGGATAGAGTAACAGGCGGTGGTATAGTGCCTGGAAGTCTTATGATATTAACGGGCGATCCTGGAATAGGAAAATCAACGCTCCTCCTTCATATTGCCTATGCACTTTCTACCAACTACACAGTCTTTTATTTTTCATCTGAAGAGTCTCTTGAGCAGGTAAAAATGCGCACAGAACGCATTAACTGCAAAAATTCAACATTACTTTTCTCAGATCAAGCCGATCTTGACATGCTTATTGAGACCTGTAAACAACAAAACCCAGCTGTTGTAATTATCGATTCTATCCAAAACTGCTTCTTAACTGAAAGTGACACCTATGCAGGAAGCGTAGGACAGTTAAAGGAAGCAGCATTCAAGCTTATGCGTCTTTCAAAAGACCATGGCATAGCAATACTTACCTGTGGACATATCACCAAAGAGGGTGTAATGGCGGGGCCTAAAACACTTGAACATATGGTCGATGCCGTATTCTACCTTCAAGGTGAAGAACGCTGGCAAACTCGTATATTACGTTCTGTGAAAAATCGTTTTGGAACAATTAGTGAACTTGGATTCTTCGAGATGAATGAACAAGGATTAGTTGAAGTTCCTAATATCAATGAACAACTTCTTGAAGAAATCTCTTATAGCCCCGGATCTCTTCTTATCAGTTTCATAGAAGGATCTCGCCCTTTATTAATTGAACTCCAAGCTCTGGTGCTCCCTTCGAAATATGGGATGCCTCAAAGAGTAGTTTCAGGTATCGATCAGACTCAGGTTGTTCTTATCGCGGCAATTCTAGAGAAGTATCTTCAGATAAAGTTCAGCACCTACGATATTTTCTTTAAGATTAGTGGGAGCTTCAAAATAAAAAGTAGCGCCGCCGATTTGGGTATCGCACTCGCTCTGCTTTCCAGCTATTTCCAAAAACCACTGCCTGAAAAATCCCTTGCTCTTGCCGAAGTAAGTTTAACCGGCCAAATTAAACCGGTAAATCATCTCTCGATGCATAGCGCTGAAGCAGAAAAATTCGGTATTACTCATCTTCTTTTAGCTGCCAACCAAAAAGTAGAAACATCATGCAAAACGATAAAGTTTGGACATGTCTACGAGCTTTTAAGTCTTTTTGGAGCAGATTAAATCTCTTTTACTAGAACGCTTACATTTTTACCGAATATATACAAAAAACAGGCTTACAAAAAATCAAACTGTTATTGTATTTTACTCTATGTCTGATACACTATGATAAATTTTTTATAGTAGTAAAAACAGGAGTAGGTTCATGAATTTTTTAAGCAATAAAAAACTATGTACAGTTCTATTAGGTTGGTTATTGTTTTCTCACTCCCTACACAGCATGAATTCTATAAAAAGTAGCAGTAAATCTAAAGAATCAAGCACAGAGCAGATGGTGGAACTTATTAAGTTGCGATTATTTCTAATGCAGGACCAAGATATCCCCTTTGATATCAAACAATATATTGTCTCTCTCTTTGTTTATCTGCTGGTAAAAGAAAATCTACATCACGAATACATCTATCCCACATTATCACTTCAGTTTTCTCCTAACACAACCATTATGGATATCGATTCTAACGGTACAACCATTATCACAAAAAACCATCTTAAAGAAATACATATTCTACATAGCCGTACCGGAAAGGAATTACGAAAGATCGAATTTTCTTTTTTCATTAGCTGGGCAACGTTCAATCCTGACGGCAGCATTCTTGCTGCACTATCAAAGGATGGATTACACCTGTGGGACATTGAAGAACAGAGGGAATTAAGACTTATAAAGTCATCTGGAGAAAGCCTATGGAAACATGCGTTATTTTGTCCGCGAGGAGAAAACATCCTCCTAAGAGGATCTCATAAAGCCTGCCTCTATCAGGTCACAACAGGAGATCTACAATGGCAACTAGACTCCTCTAATCCTTACAATGATATAATAAAATTTAGCCCTAATGGTGAAATTTTGGCCCTAAGCGAACCGTACGTAGAAGGAAATATTGATGAAAACCCAGTTTTTGATTGGCTTCCGGAGTATCGAACGGTGGTAGTATACCACACTCGTAACAAAGAAAAATATTTATTACGATTAAATATTCCTGACACTCCAGATTTAGTACTCTTTAGTCCTGATGGAAAAACTCTTTTTATTGAAACCAGAAATAACCAAGGCTCTTTATGGGATACAACTAGCGGAAAAAGATTATGGTGCACTATATTTCCTGGCCTCAATACATTTAGCAACATTCAGTATTGATGGAATTACCCTTCAAACAGTATTCAACGGGGGAGATTTACTGTGCATATGGAATACAAAGACAGGAGCTGAAGAAACAAAATTAGCAGTGCACTGTTATAACGAAAAATATTATTACCATAGCTATAAAGAGGTAAATAAAGTGATCTTTACAATGATAACCAATAATCTGTACAATAACCTGTATAGATGGGATCGTTCCCTAGATGAAAGAGGCACTCTAGATCTCTCTGTAGCATGGCCTATTTTCAAGGCTCTGAAAGAGGCTGAAGCCCTTACATAGTTTCTTTATTATACGTAAATATGCTATAGCGCTTCTATAGAGTACTATACAATTGATAAGTGGATAACGTATTACTCGATACTGTTCATTCTTGATAACTATCTACAAACGAACTTTTGTAAACCATTACACAATAGAGTTTTATAGTCCCATAAGATGAAATCACAGACGGGGCTCAAAAGGTTAACGCCTGAATAAAAAACACTCCCCACCATCTTCAGGCCCATCTATTTTATCCTCATTGTTTTCGCTACTATTACGGTGATCTTAAAAGCATGATTCCTAGAAGAAGGCTAAAACCTGTATATGTTCGCTTTGAGTAAAAACGTTTGGATCTCTTTACTACATTTTTTAATAAATTTCTCCGATTTACCATAGTATTAGAATCACCTTTTCATAAAATTCCTCACACTAATAACTATCATACAAGCATCTTGATCAAATCCATTTACATTCTGCATCTTTGTTGAAATCCGAGTAGGCCTACCCCTTTTGCTAATCTAAAAAAAATAATTTATTATTAACAGGTCAAATTAAACAATTAAAAATAAAATAGCGTGCATATAAAATTTATCCTCCTGGTAGTACTTTTTGTACACTGTTCCATTTTTGCTGTCCAATCTCCCACTCATGAGATGACTATAATCCTTGACTATTTAGGGCAGGAGGCATCAGTAAAGGATCTCACTACAGGTACAGGCAACTACGATTCCGTTGTGGGAGCTATGACATTCAGTCTTTTAATAGCCTTACATCAAAAAGCTTCCCCGATTTTAGTTACACGATCATTAGTAAAAAACGTGCTTGACCACCGTGCTCTTTTTTTAGAATTTGCTTCAGACTCAGTTGCTCTTCTCACCAAAAAATACGGCCCTTCGATCACCTTTAGTCATAGCGGCTCAACAGCCCTTTTTAAACACCATTGTAGTTACACCCAACGCATGCACAGCGAAGTAACCGAAACGATCAAAGACTTTACCCTACAAGGCAAACAAGATAAGGATGCTCTTTTAGATCTTCTTGCAGGACACCCTCGATTTTTAGAAGATAAGGCTCCCCCATCCTTGCGCTATTACACCACTCCTCATAAGTTCAACGAAACCTTACATAAGGAGATGTCGACCTATGCCTTATGTGCCTATGCTCCTCTTTCGCCTCAAGACTATATCATTAAAAAAGTCTCTAAAGATTTACTGCTTCTTATTCCTCGATCGTATACTACTAACATAACGTCGTCTAGCTCAGAATCGACCGATTATCAAAAAAGTATAAAAAAACTTACCCCTTTAGAGAAACGCCTAGGCTTAAAAGTAAATCATTTAGCAGATATTGCCACCTTCGATGAAATTATAAATACCGGGAATTCATCACTACTTAAAAAAAAGCCTTTACAAATCAGTACCAAAACTTTTGTAAGAAGTCTTTCTAAACTCTTTATAACAAAAGCAGAAAGAGCTCCAGCAGAAGGGGCCCGATGGGCTCTGTATATAGCGGGACACGGCTGCCCTACGCACAAAGAGCGGACGCACCAGAAACAGTTATATTGCTTGAAAAAGTATTATAAGAAAGATCCACGCAATGAACGAGCAAAAATCTATAAACAAGAACACAAAGATGTTTCTACACGAGTACGCCATCTTCATCCCGGTTATGAAAATATTATCTGTTCATTACCGCTGAAAGAATTTCGAAAATTCCTTCATTTTCTTGAAAAGATTACCACCTCGATGCTCTTCTATACCTCATGCTTTGCCGGAGGGGAACACTTAATAACGCCTTATCAGATACATGAGCAAGATTCAGTTTTTAGCTATGATATAGTGGTAGGAACAGTATCAGAAAACTCTTCCTTGCAGGATGCACCTTCGCTGTTTTTACCGCCCTATAGAGCTTTACCGCAGGAAAATATTATTCAAGGCATTACTTATGAGTCACTTGATATAGATAACAGCACCTTAGCGGTCCATACCAACCTTTATTTTAACCGTTTCTTTAGCGAAATAAAAAAAACGAAAGCTCCTGACTACCACACACTTACTTCATTACTTCATCCGTATACTGATGATCAGTATAATTTAAAAAAAGAAAGTCTTCATAACTGTGCCCACCTACGAAAAGCATGTGCTACCTCATTCAGCCCGGTTTTAACCAAGCCTCCTTTTTGCGTACTTAAAAAAGACTCATTAGTACATAAAGACGCTCACGTTTTCTTGCTTGCAGATCATGTTCTTTCCCCTTTTTCTCTTAAAAAACAAAGGTATCAGCCCTCACTGCTCTCAATCTTACCAGGGCTTGCATGGCATCTGATTCCTGCGTTTAAAGCACCTGAGTATACGTTCCTTGAAATAGTATTTTCTTTTTTTG
Organism: Candidatus Babelota bacterium; assembly: GCA_013815795.1. Lineage (GTDB taxonomy): Bacteria > Babelota > Babeliae > Babelales > Babelaceae > PRDV01. Next base: position 8,429 of record JACDFK010000027.1, read on the forward strand.
ACTTGCCCGATCTTTCTTCGGGAAAACTTTTCTGGATTAAAAAACTTGAAGTACGCTCAAGTGAAGATCTTCCCAAAAATCAGCCGCCCGTTTTGTATGACGTGATAATCACCAGAAATATTCCCACCTATGAATCGCTTCTGCACGCCAGCGCTCATCTTGTTTATTTTACCGATTCTTCAGGTGTAACTCGTTGTCTTTCCTTCAATGCACACTCGCCTATTAAAGCACATACGGTGCCCCGATCTGTTATTCACCAGGAGCTCTATGCTCTTTTTGCGCAGCTTAAACAGAACACTGAAAATAGTACTCTAGCGTGAGAGAAAACGTAAAGAAACACAGAATAGCATCACTCGATTACCTTTCTGCTCACTCTATTTTCAATTCTATATACAGTCCATCCGTTTTTTAAAAAGGCGTATACTCGACCAGGTAATAAGTGCAGTAAACAAAAGCAGCATACTCACGCAGATCCAGAGGGGTAAATAGCCGTTAGACCCTAAAACCGCATTTCGCGTTCCTTCATACGCATAAATCCACGGTAGAAACCTGATCAACGTAGCAGCAAAGGGAGATACAGAGTACATGGCCGCCCATGAGGCTGCCCATCCGTTCAAAAAGAACATAGGCCCAATAAGACGTAGTTCAAGTCTACTATGCCCGTCAGCGGTTGTAGTAATAACGGTTGACCATAACGCAAACATCCCAAAAAAGAGACAGGAAACAGAATAAATAAGAGCAAAGCGAACGAGCGAAAAGTTGCTCATATCAAACTGATTTCCCAGAATTATTTTTCCAAGCAATAGAGGCATAACATTGAAAATCGCTGTTTTAAGAGCTAAATAAAGCCCGTTTTTAACCCATACCATCCAATAAGGAAGAGGTAATGTTAACTCATAGGAAATAGTTCGTGGTCCTGCTAAATCGGCAGCAATAGCTATTGATCCTGCCCATGCATTATAGGCGCCCATAATAACAACCATACTTACCGTTGTAAATGCACCATAACTAGCCGGCAGCCCTAATGAGGGCATTACATACCCATTTACCAAAATCAAACAGGTTGGCCATGCTATTGCATCGATCAGATTTTGAAAAAAATCTTTCCAAATCAACCGAACATCACTCCACAATAACCAGCTAAAAACATGCAAAGATGTTTTAAAAGAACGTAGATTCATACAAAAGATCCTTTCTACTGATCGCTATGCTCATTAACTAACTGAATAAATACATCCTCAAGGCGGCCTTTATTATAGGAACTCATTAATGCCTGAGGCGTATCGATAAGTTGTACACGACCTGCATGTAATAAACAAATACGATCTGACAAGACTTCAGCTTCATCCAAGTAATGAGTAGTTAATAATACCGAAACCCCCTGATTTTTGAGGTCTTTAATAATTTCCCATAACTGACGACGGATATGAGGATCAAGTGCTACCGTGGGTTCATCGAGAATGACTAATTGCGGACGATGCATAATAGATCGAGCAATAAGCACCCGCTGCTTATACCCGCCCGATAGTACCACCGGATCTTTCTTGGCATACTTACCTAAATTGAAAAGCTCAATAAGCTCCTCAGCTCTTTTTTTACATGCGTGCGAATCCATTAAAAAATAACGCCCTGCAAACTCAAGATGTTCTTGCACGGTCAAATGGGACGACAGGGTCTGGCTTTGAGCACAAAACCCTAACTTACGGCGATACTCAATAAGATCGTTATAAATTGATACTCCTTCAAAAAAAACATCGCCTGCCGTTGGCGGATGAAGAGACGCTATTATCGAAGAAAGCGTTGTTTTACCAGCGCCATTGACCCCTAACAGAGAAACAATTTCAGCAGAATTAATATCCAGTGATACATCATTTAATGCACTGTAATCACCGAATTTTTTAGTAATATTCCTGACTTGTAACATAGTTACTGGTAACATAGTTTTTGCCTACTTTCTCAGTCCTCTACAAGGAACTTTTTAAAGGGATACTAGTGTGATTTTTTAATATGTTTTTCATAGTGGAAGCTCTTTTAACCAGATGTAGATTTTTAAAAATAAGCGGTAATGCTCTTGTTTTTAGAATACAAATACACACCTTGTACGATTTAAAATCCTACTTCTTAAACACGTAAGTATCTAGAAAATGGTGGCGGCAAGAATTCACCGATGAAAACTAAGCGAAATTATACGAAAGTTTCTTTATTAAAAAGAGACAGTTTAGGTAAAACACTATCATAAATCATAAACAAAAGAAAGTAGTTTTTGTGCCGATCAATTAAAAAAATTATGAGAAGCCCCGTTTATAGTCTCGTGAAACGGGGCTTCTCATAACTAATATTGTTCCATCAGAACTTAAGACTACCGTGATGTTAGGTATCAGGACCTCTTATGAGACCATAGTGTTATTTACCATATTATTGTTCCATCAGGGTTGAAATCTCCACTTCTACCGAAGAAAGAGAAACGCGTAAATTCATCGCCTTCATAAATTGTTTTTCCAGCATAGCTGTAACTAGGCGACCCGCTCAGAATTGTTTTCCCGCTTGGTTTTAAAAGTTCTTCAAGTGTTTTTAAGAGCCCTGCGGCTTGAGTACCCTGAAATGACTTCATGCAACCTCTCCTTGTTGTAAGAGATGTTTCACCATCAACGCTCACTGTCCCTGAAGTATCTTCTTCATCAGCACGCCCTAGAAATAGTTGATCAAATTCATATTTCAAGCTTTTTTTGATCATCAACGGGATAAGTATATGAGCAACATATTTTTTAATATCTAAAGGTGAAGAGTTTGAAATTTTTCCTATTTCCTTCATAATGGTTTCGTTGGATAGTTCATTTACAACTTTTTTGTAAAAAATTAAGTCCGTACCATTCCAGAAAATTTCTATCTTTCCTTCTTGAGCCTGTGGACTGTTTTGACTAGAAATGGTGGTGAGACTTTTTGACTGTTCCATGCAGTGAGAAAATGAAGTCATCAGTAACGCGACTGATAAAGTAAAGTTTATTAAATAGTTCATAGAGTTAATTCCTTTTACATTCTTTTTGGTTATCTTATTTTTTTTCCTGGTATCAGCACTTTCATTGCCTAAAATCGGATTAAACAAAGAGAAAAGTTTCTCTCAGATTTAATGTATTGTTTAAATACTTTTTAAAATATTTTCTAATTTTATATCCTCCTCGTTTCATTTCTTTGTTTTTGAAAATTCTTCTTCCTAAGCAAAAAACGAATTTTGTATTTTATGTCGTAATCAATCTTAATTATTTTCAATTATAAATAATTTAATAAACAAGTCAACTCTCAATACCTAGAAACGAAAAAATAGTAGCACAGGAAAAGCTCATCATGTATGATCTCTACGGCACTTCAAGAAAATATGCATAGTACTTTTCTTAAAAACCGCTTGCAGTTAATACTATTGAAATTCCATACTTCTATAAATCTCAAGATAACACGTTTTATCACGTTAGACAAAAAACTTCAAACCCTGCCTAGCGGAAAAATGATCTTGGTAAAATTAAGCTATCATATACATAGTCGTTACCTGTTTAGGTACTCTTACTCTTCCACACGCATTCTAATGACCTACCTTACACTATAATGCAACAAAACAGTAAGAAGCCGGCACTCAAAATTTTTTACACAATTTTTTCATCTTCTGACTTAAGAGAAGGAATATCCCATAGAAAGACAGTACCATCTAACGAAGCAGTGAAAACGGTCTTTTCATCATGACTACATGCTATCGCGCTAATTCTTTTGGTATGACCTCGTAGCTCTCTTATAAGTTCACGCGTTTCTACGTTCCATACAAGAACTGTAGTGTCCCATGATCCCGTAAAAACGATTTTAGAGGCAGGAGCATATGAGAGGCACGTAACAGGCCCCTTATGTCCTTTAAACTTTTTTTGCAACTGCCCTGTTGTTACATCCCACACACATGCTGCTCCATCATGTGAGGCAGTAATCATAATCGAGCTATCGGGGTGTAGTATTACTGAACTAATGCTCGTTTCGTGTTCCTTGAATGTCCACAAAAGCTCTCGAGTATCAGTATCCCACAGGAGCACTCTCCCATCAGACAATCCAGCAAAAAAGATCCTGCCATTAGGAATAAATCCGACCGTAGTAGCAAAAAAACCTGAATCTATTTTAAAAACTTCTCGTATTTTCTTCGCTTGGACATCCCACAAAGTAACGGTGCAATCTGTTGATCCCGTCAACATACTATTTTCACTAGAATCAAGCGCCATTGAAGTAACTTTCTTAGAATGTCCTACTAATTTTTGTATGAGTCTCCCTGTTTCAACATCCCATACACAGACCGTCCCATCTAAAGAACCTGTAAAAAAAATGGTACTATCGCTGCTAAAGGACACTAAATGTACCTCTTTGGTATGTTCTTTTAGAGAAAATTTACACCACCCCTTTTCAGCGTTCCATAGGCGAATGGTACTGTCACTCGATCCCGTAACAATATTTTTACCATCAGGGCTAAAAACGAGTGCGCTGATCGATCCTGTATGCCCTTCCAATATATGTATAAGGTTTCCCGTAGAGCTTTCCCACAGATAGGCTATTTTTTCACCTGACCCGGTAAGAATCTTAGTTCCATCGGGGCTCCATGCTACTTTACTAATTGGTAAGACATATCCTTCAAGCGCTCGTTGGCTCCAGGCAAGAGGTCCCCTTGTTCCACACAGATGAGCTTTTCCATCAGAAGACCCTAAAAATACAGTAGTACACTCAGGATTAAATGCAGCCGCAGAGGGAAAATCTACCGCTGATTCTTTATACGTAGCTAATTGCTCTCCCGTTTTGGAATCCCACAAGCAGATCACAAAAGAATCGCGCATATCATCTCGGGCACCGGAAGAAATAGTAGAGCCATCAGCACTATAAGCAACTACACAGACCGGGGTCCTATACCCCTTAAGATCTACAATAAGTTTACTGGTATTACTATCCCAGAGGATCACTTTGCCATTTGATAACCCCGCAAGCAAAGTAGTTCCCTCGGCATTAAATAATACGGGAGAAGAAAGACCGGCCTCTAGTTTAAATGCCTTTAATTTTCTCCCCGTTTTAACCTCCCATAAAACCACTGTTCCATTGAGCGATCCTGTAAGAAAAATTTCACCAGTGGAGTTAAAGCCCACGCACATAACAGCTTCGGTATGACCCTTTAACTTCACTATGTATCTACACTTACCGGTTGTTGTGTCCCATAAACGAACCGTTGCATCACAAGAACCCGTAAGAGCAGCTTTTCCATCAGAGCTACAGGCAACAGCAGTAATACCTTTTGTATGCCCTTTAAGCACCTGTGCTAATTCCCCTTCTTTCCATACACAGGCGGTTGTATCATCAGATCCTGTAACAAACATGTCTTTACTACCACAACATGCTAGAGAACTAATCCTGCTTGTATGCTGTTTAAGAGTTTTTAGGTGCTTTCCCGTGGAAGCATCCCAGAGCGACACTGTTCCCTCATCCGATCCCGTAAGAATAAGTTTCCCATCCCAACTAAATTCGGCTGCGGTAAAGCCCTGAGCATGTCCCTTAAGCTCTATAGAGCTCTTACGGTGATGCTCATTGTTACCTATGATGTCTTTAGAAGCTGATCGCAGATATTCTTTACGTCTAAGCTCTTGAGCATGAAATTCTGATAAAGCACTGCTCAGCTGTGCCTGCTTTGGCAATCGTTGTAAGCACTGAGTAAGGCTACAAAAATTAACTATCCCTTTATCTGATCCTATAACAATAAAACTTCCATCACCAGTCAGGGCAGCGGCAGACGAGAGTCCAACAGGTTCATTATGTGTTAATAAACGCTCTCCTGTTTTGAAACTCCAAAAAGCAATAAGAAAAAAACCAGGACTTCCTTCAGAACAGGTAATAATAACAGTGTCACTTAAACCAAGCGCTATCGAACGAATCCGTTTTTTATGCCATTGAGACACTATTTTGTGCTGTCTGGTAAGAGTATTTACACGAATGATACCTCCGTCCGATAGCCCCATAAAAAGAGTAGAGCCATCGCAGCTGAATACTGCTGTAGTAACGTAGCGAGAACCTATTTCGACTGTTCCCAACTTTTTCCCGGTAGCGCTATTCCATAACGTAGCGGTACCGTCGCGTGATCCCGTAAAAATAGTAGTGCCACAAGGACTAAATGCTACGAAAGTGATCTTATTTTTCATAGAAATACGAGGCTTTACCTTATCTTGGCTTCTAATAGAACTCCAACAGAGATCATCCCCCTCACTCTCAGTAGGAATACCGATGTCATCTGAATACCATCCACCCGTTGAAGAAAAACCACTCTGTTCCTTTAGTTCTACTACTAATTGACCCGTAGTAGTATTCCACAGAATAATGTTTCCATCAGATAAACCTGCAAGGAGAGTGGTATCATTGGGGCTAAATGCCGCCGCTGTGACATAGCCGGTATTTCCTTTTAACCACTGGGAGAGCTTCCCTGTTTCAGAGTTCAAAAGTGACGCGGTACCATCGCATGAGCCTATAAAAACAGTTGATCCATCTGAACTACAT
>JACDFK010000027.1:14990-20436 GCA_013815795.1 Candidatus Babelota bacterium
GGCTTTTGGGCACTGGAATGGATCTAGGTTTTTTAGAGGAGGAGATGGATGCTTTTTTATTATATCTTCTTTATTTTCTAAAAAAAAGACGTCTTGAGCTTTTGATTTCGCTATACGAGTGCTTTTCTGAACTGGCTTTAAGAGTTCTTCCCTCTGTTCTTTAAAACTATACAGGTACGCTAGTCCCTCATGCGACCCTATAAGAAGTGAATTACCATCACTACTCACTACCGCTACATCTGAGAGACTCGATGGAACTTTACCCGTTCCAAGAAGTTCACCTCTTTCAACATTCGAAAAAGAGACCAGAAAAAAACCAGAACTATCTTCAAAACAGGTCGTGAGAATAGTGCCGTCTGCACTCAATGCGATTGAACTAATCGGTTTTTTATACCATTGAGAGTCTACCTTACACTGTTTTGTAACGGTATTTAACTGCATAACCTCTCCATTGGTTACTCCCATATAAAGAGTAGTCCCATCCAAGCTAAATACTGCAGAGGTAACAGAGTGAGAACCTGTTTCTACTATTTTTAACTTTTCTCCTGTACTATAATCCCACACAACGGAAGTTCCATCTTTCGAACCGGTAAAAATTACCGTGCTCCGGGGACTACATGCTATTGTATGTATCTGACGAAGAGAGGCGTCGAAGTTTTCTCTATACGGTTCTTTCAAGGAGTTCCAAAAGAAATCAGTTTCACCAACGTGTTCCTTAAGCTCTCCTACTAATTTTCCCGTTTGAGTATTCCATATAACAACAGTCCCATCTGATAATCCTGCAACAACAGTTTTATCATCAGAACTAAATACAGCCGCCGTCACATATCCCGTATGTCCTTCGAGCCAACAACGTAACTTTCCCGTTTGAGAATCCGAAAGAGAAGCTTTACCATCACACGAGGCTACAAAGACGGTTGATCCATCGCAACTACATGCTACTACACTAATACATTCTTTTCTTATGGTCATCGTACGTTGATTGCCTGTGCAGGCATCCCAGACACCTGCTGTTTTATCACGCGACCCTGTAAAAATAACTTTTCCATCGCAACTCAACGCGACGCTATGGATACAGCTTTCATGTGCTTTAATCTTTAATGAGAGAGGAGGCGTGATCACCTCACTTGAATGAACTACCTGATGAGATGCGCTCTTTTTTGCTTTATAATCGATAAAGCTATGCTCCATACCTTCAATTTGAAATGCTATTAAAATGCCCGCTAGTGGGGCAACCCACGTAATCTTCTTCTTATAATAACTCATTAAACTCCTTATAAAACATTTTTATCAAAGCATTTCATCGTAAGATTATTTTCTCTTGAAGACCATTACTCTTAAAAAAGCGATGATAGAAAAGTAAACAATGAGAGCTAATACCATTGAGTGATAGCATATAGCGGCATTATTAATGTTGCAAGAAATCTTAGTATCTCTGTTCATAATCAGGCTTTTAATTACTTTCTAAGCCTATAAAGGATCATTGGCCAACATCTTTCATTATGCCATTCCTCTTAAGCTACAGTTGTTAAAAAGAACCTTATTTTTTAAAGTCATGTTTTTTCAAAAATCTGAAATGCTGTATAGTGAAACCACTCATTAAAAATAAAAACTATCTCATCGATTTATAATGCCGGCCTTTTTATAAATAAAACTTTGATCCAGACAATTTCGTAGAATTAATAGTAAGTGGAAAAAAAGCAAACACTACATCAACAGTAAAACTGTCTACCCTAGGGCGTAATGGAATGGGTAAAGAGAGTGAGTACGGAAAATACGTGAAAATACTCTATGCATTTTCTACGTGGTACTATTACAATAGCTTCTGTAGTAATGCAAGCGAAAACTAAAAGTAAAAAATTTAGAAGGTTAAGCAAACAAATGAAACGTATATTTTATTAATTAACTTTAAATATAAATTATTATAACAAATTATTGATTTTAATTTTATAATTTAAGTATAATATAAACTATATGCTACAGAATTATCTAATTTCCCTTTCTTTATTTTAACGTATATATCTCTATCATCGCAGTAAACTGTCAAGACGTCGCTTGTGGAAGTATCTTACTATACTACGTACGTGATGTTCTTTTTCTAGAAAGATGATTTAAAGAGAGTACTACAAAAATACTGTATTTCTGCCGTTTTGTAGAAGATTGCGAAAAAAGGGGTAATTTTAAAGTGTACTGTGAGACTTTTTAAACAATTATAAAATTTTAATAATGGAGAAAATCATGAAAAAAATATTTTTAGCAACTCTTATGCTTGCATCTATAAGCGTACTGACAATGCATACACCGATTGTGGCAATGGAAACAGGGCCTAAAACAAAGGTGATTAACGCCACTGACAAAACGATCGAAGTAACATACAGTAGAGCGCAGGACACCAAAGAGATAACTGAAAAAGTCGGAGCAAGCGAACCATTTGTAATCGAGCAATCATCGGGGAATCCCGTACAACAGATGTTTATAAGATTCATCGGCGCTCCTCAAAATGAATCTATAGAAATAGATCCTATAGAAATTCTTAGTCTTACTGAGTCGGCAGGCGAGATTAATGTAATGGCAGCTCCAGAAAAAGGAACCTATGCTTTAACGTATAATATTGAAATGGCAAAGCAAAATCCTGGATCTTTGGGAAAATCAAAAATTACATCAATTCCATCAAAAGATACATCTTCAAAAGAAATTCAACTTTCACAAAGCATGATCTCTTCCGATAGTAAAAAAGATGTCAAGCCTTCTGCAGAAAAAAAAGAACGTAGAGACATTCAAATGAGCACTATCTCTGAACCAAAAAAAGGATCTATAGAGGTTATAATGCCAACGGGCCCTGTTGAACAAAGCATTAACAAAAATCTGATAAGTATTACACGAATTAGAAGTACATTGAAAAATGGATCCATTACTATAGTTCCTTCAATCGATCCGTTTTTTAGTGGTGGAATAGAGGGAGCAGGTATTATGTTTGATGAAAATGCAAGAACCTTCCTTCCTTACCGGAACTGGCCTACCGTCTATGATATTTCTACCTCACCAATAGAACTTCTAAAAAACACTAAAGTAGGAACTGCCTTCATACTAGTAGGAGATAAAATGTACCGATTTACCCATGAAGACTTATCGAACCTAATAAGAGATTTAGGACGCAAAGTTATACTTATAGTAGATCAAGAAGGAAATATAACCCTTAAATCTGATCAGTAAGTAATCGATTTTTACCGTAAAAACAGGAGCCAGTTCTTAACGGTAGAACTGGCTCCTGTTGATATTAATAGTTCTTCTACTGTCTGAATAGGTATCTATCAGTACTAAGTACTACGCATAGAGAACGTTTTTTAACTGTTCGGTAGTTAAGGGAACCATTATATCATGCTCTCGAAGACTTCCATGACCAAAGTCGCCCTGCCTACACTCCCGTAGAGCATCCAACCTTGACATTATTCGGGATTTAACCCATGTTGAATGCTCTCCACCTGCTATGAGTACTACCTTATACTCAGAGGAAATAGCGAGTACTCGATGAAAAGCATATAAATCTATAAAAGAATTAGATATAGTATGTATTAATGTTCTTAAAGTATTATAAACATCTCTCTTTTCCTGTGTTAGACACTCTTCTAATAATAAAGCTACAGGTTTATCAAGATCAATACCGTTGACTTGAAAAATTTGTGTAAGTTGTTTTTCATAGCTTTGCAAAAAGCTCATTTTTTCATCATGGATCTCTTTCACTTTATCGCAGCTCTCCTTATAGCTCTCCGCAAGAGAAGCTGTAATAAAAAAAAATTCTTGCAAAACATCTGAAAAAGTTACTTCATCAGGATAACATACCTCAGTACTCGAAACACGGGGTGGCAATAAGGAGTGTTTGTCGGAATTTTCCTCTATAAGATCTTGCACTATCGCTGATGCAGCTCTTAGTTCAATGTTTTCAACAATAATACTTGAAGCAAGCTCTTCTTGAGCTAATCTGGTACGTAACAAGCTCAGCACATTACCCGCTCCAAAGGGATTCCAAATTTCCTCAATTAAAATTTGAACTGTTTTACCTGAGGATTGCCCATATTCTTTAAAAATTTGCACTAAATCTTCAAGCTCATCTTTTTCTCGTTCTTCCCACTCAACCTGATTGTGAATATCAAAAAAATAGACGATCTCTTTCTTCTCATCGAGTACCCATTTGGAGCCTTCTACAAGGACCCCCTGTGCTAAGTGCCAGGACGAGCAGAAACTTATCATTACCATCAACGACACCTTACATTTAACCATAGCTAACCTCTCTACTACACTGCTTCTTAACTTTATCGGAAATATCATACTAGAATATCTAACTAGTTTTTTTATGAGATTCTACTATTTTTCTTGTTACAATGGATAAATTCTTGCAATTTACCTACCTGCACTACGCATACAGAACACTCTTTAACTGGTCCTTTGTTAAGGGAACCACTATATTCTGCTGTGAAAGAGCTCCGCTTTCCTTGTCACCCTGCTGATATTCCTGTATTGCATCCAACCTTAACATTATTTGCGATTTGACCCATTTAGAATGCTCCCCCCCTGCTATAAGTACTATCTTATAATCAGAAGAAATAGCCAATACTCGATGAAAAGCATATAAATCTATAAAACAATTAGATAAAGTATATATCATTATTCTTAAAGTATTATAAACATCTCTCTTTTCCTCTGTTAAACACTCCTCTAATAGTAAAGCTACAGGCTTATCAAGAGGAATAGCGTTATTTTCCAGGGTTTGTTTAAGTTTTTTTTCAACAAAGTATTGTATAAAGCTCATTTCCTTATCATGGATCTCTTTCACTTTATATGAAGATACTTTGTAATTCTCCTCAAGAGAAGCAGTAATAAGAAAAAATTCATGCAAAACATCTGAAAAAGTTACTTCCTCAGGATAAAATACCTGGGTGCTAGAAACTCGAGGATTAGTAGGAGATTGTTGCAGATGCAATCTTATAAGATCTTGTACTATAGCTGATGCAGCTCTTAGTTCAATATTTTCAATAACAATAGCCGAGGTAAGTTCTTCCTGAGCCAATCGAGTTGATAGCATGCTAAGTACGCTATCACTACTCCAAGGATCCCATACCCCCTCTATTAAAATATGAACTGGTTTACCCGAAGATTGTCCATATTTTTTAAAAATTTGAACTAAATCTTCAAGCTCATCTTTTTCTCGGTCTTTCCACTCAACTTGATTGTGAATATCAAAAAAATAGACGATTTCTTTCTCCCCATCAAGCAGACACTTATAACCTTCGACCAAAACCCCCTGTGCTGAGTGCCAGGAAGAGCAGAAACTTATCATTACCATCAAGGACACATTCCATTTAACCATAGCTAACCTCTCTACTACACTGCTTCTTAACTTTATCGGAAATATCATACTAGAATATCTAACTAGTTTTTTTATGAGATT
>JACDFK010000028.1:0-18218 GCA_013815795.1 Candidatus Babelota bacterium
ACAGCGCAGGCGTTTGCAACGCAAAGGTACCAAGAGCTCAAAGCGAAAGCTCAAGAAAACCTCAGACAAAGAAGCGCGTCACATCAAGCACACCAATCACTCACTTAGCAAAGCAATCGTACAAGAAGCGGTTGATACCGGATGCTTGGTTATAGCACTAGAAAATCTGACCAACATTCGTGACCGCATTAAAGCTACTAAGCGCGTAAGATTTCGCTTACATGGCTGGGCTTGGGCTCAATTACAGAGATTTATTGTGTATAAAGCTCAAGCAGTAGGACTGAAGGTTGTGTTTGTTAATCCCGCTTATACCAGTAAAACATGTGCAGAGTGTAAAGAGCTGGGAATACGAGTTAAACATCGCTTTGTATGTAAAGTCTGTGGAATCCAACGACACAGTGACTTGAATGCAAGTCTAAATATCAGTAGGATTGCAACATCTGCCGATGCTGCAACGGGTGCAGTAAATCACCCGAATATGGAAGCTGCCCTACGTAGCTTACTATAAGCCATCCTCTTTAGTGGATGGTAGTTTACTCACCGATGTATGCATTTTCTCCACTGTCTCAGATGGTCTGAAAATCGTCTTACCGGTAGGAAATTCGATCTGCTGCTTGGAACCATCCGATTCTATTCTCGTAATAGTTCCTCCTTCTAATGCTATAACCAGATGAGGATACTGGTCATAGTGAAGGCCTGTGTCTTCGTAAGGCATAATTTTAACATAGGACACACAAACTCTGTCGTTTTCTAGCTGTTTTATATATTCCACTCTCTACTCTTTCCCTTATAAAACTTAAAAAACCCTGTTACTCACCTTTTTAATCAAGAAAACGAGTAGAACGATCTTTTAAAATCCCCCCTACTCGTTACCTTTATACGTTTAAACCTATGATATTTTTCCCAAACTTTTATAATCAATCGAGCCCACAAGATCTTCGGCAGAGAGCCTGCTCATCTGCTGTTTATCAAACTGTTTTACAATCAGTCCTTTATCAAGCACCCATATTTTAGTCGCTAATGCAAAGGCCAACTCTGGATCATGGGTAATAAGCATCGTGGTAATCCGATTTTTTTGAATATGATCATATGCAAACTGTAAAAGTTTGGTAGCAGCTTGAGGATCGAGCGCTGCCGTAGGTTCATCAAGCAATAAGAGTTTAGGGGGCACATAAGTTGTCATAAAAAAAGCAATGAGTTGTCGTTGCCCACCCGACAATGATTCCATGGGAGTAGTAAGTAATGATTGAATATCGGGCATAAGCTTAGTCAATGTAGAAGAGATAAGCTCAGTAGGTAATGCACTCAAGCCATTCACAAAACGGGCCGATCTGCCCTTTTGTGCACACAGAGCAAGATTTTGTGCTACCGTCATCGATCCCACACTATTAAACTTCGGATTTTGAAAAAGCTGTGCAATAAAAGGAGCACGTTGTACCGCATTCATATGAGTAATATCGACATTATTAAGAGTTATAGTGCCACTTGAGGGCAAACATCTGCCGTTTAGTGCATCAAAAAAGGTGCTTTTTCCCGTACCGTTGTGCCCCACAATGACTATAAAGTCGCCTTCTTGCACTTCACACGATATGCCTTTTAAGATAAGCTTTCCTTGCCTTTTACAGCGTAAAGAGTCCACTTTTAACATGATTTCTCCTTTGATCCTCTAAACTGCACTGTATTTTTTATCACTATTAAAAACACAATTAAGAGCGCTGTAATAAGCTTGTTCCAACTTTGATCTATTTCACATTCAAATGTCAATGCAATAATTGCTTGATAGAGAAGTCCCCCAATTACAATAGAAATACCGAACCCTTTCCCAAATGCTTCAGCCAAAATAAGCCCCGCAAAACCCACGATAAGAATTCCGACATTGGCCCATATTGAAAAATAACCAAAATGCTGTACATAGAGTGAGCCACCAAAAGCAGTAATTGCATTGGCAAGCATAAGAACAGCGATTTTAACAGTGGAAGCGCTTTTTCCCAGATTGGTAAGCATGTGTGGATTATCTCCTATTGCCGTGAAAAGAAACCCTATCTCAGTAGTAAGTAACCATCGAACAGTTATAAGGAGCAACGCAGTAAGGGGCACCAAAACAATCCAATGCATGGAAGGCACTCTACTAAATATAGTAGGTATAGTTCCTAAAGCTGCATGTGCACCCGCAATGACAAGATTAATAGAAAAGAGGCCAGTTGTGGTTACAATACCACTAATGAGATTATTAAGCCCCAATCGTGTATTAAGTAGTCCGGTAATAAGGCCTGTACATGCGCCACCCATAAGAGCCGCTACAAAAGCAGTACTCCAATGCCATCCGTTAATCAGACACCACGTTGTAAGTGCGCCCCCGATCCCAAAACTGCCTTCAATCGTCAAATCATCGAACTTGATAACACGAGAAGTCAAATAAAGTGCTGTTATAATAAACGAAAATATGAGGCCTTGCTCTACGATGTTTTGAACAAACAGACAGTGTGCCCACATATTAACTCCTTCTCTCATTTTCAACCACGATGCTTCTATCTTTTAATGCCGCTGGAATAGTAAGTCCTAAATCTTGAAGCACCTGTCTATTAATAAATACTTCTTTACTCTCAGAAAACATAATTGGTATCTGATAAGGAGCTTTATTATGTAAAAGAACCTCATAAGCGATCAAACCAGTCTGCTTACCACTTTCAAAATAGTTGACTCCTTGGGCCATGAGAGCGCCAAATTTAACAAGAGTATTATCGCTCACGATAAGTGGCTTACGTGCTTTATGAGCAAGATCAGCAATTAAGGTAATAGCGCTCGCCACCACATTGTCAGTAGGTGCAAGGAGTGCATCCGATTTAGAAAGAGCGCTTATAACGGCCGTAGAAATTTCTGCTTGTGTAATAATGGCCACAGGATGGGAAGTTATCCCATTCTTAAGCAAAACATCGCGCATTTTTTCAGCAACTACTACTGAGTTAATTTCGGAAGGACTAAAAAGAATAGAGACCGTTTTTAAAGAAGGTAAGAGCAACCGCATCGACTCTATTTGCTGTTCAACATTAGTCATATCACTTGTTCCACAAATATTCCCCTTTGGGTTCATAATACCAAGTTTTTCAGGAGCGGTAACGGCAGCTATAAAAATAGGTTTTTTCTTTTCTAGAGAGGCTATTGCTTGAACTGCTGGGGTCGCCACAGCAAAAATAGCATCGATTGAATCACGTGCATGAAACTGTTGGGCAATTGCATGAATATTACCAATAGTTCCCTCTCCATTACGAACGACAAATGCAATATCTTTACCTAATTTTTCCTCAAGCACCTGCATAAATCCTTTTCTGACATCATCAAGCGCAGGATGAGTCGCCGTTTGAAGAATTCCTATGGTCCATCGTGGTTTACCAGTGACAGACGAACTCCTTTTTTTAAAAAAAACGATACTACCGATAATTCCTATGAGTACCACACAGGCTAAACCTATTTTTTGCATTGTCTTTTCCATAGCTTTCCTTATTATTACTTCTGAGTACATTATATATTTTACGAGAAAATTTCTGCTTATAGAGAGAGCTTTATAACAGAAAATCCCCAGCAACTACTGGGGATTTAGTATCTTTAGTGTGTTCTTTTTATAAAATAGTATTATTCCCCCACGTATATAGATCTCCTATCATATCGATAATAAACCGGAGCACAATACGCATCCATACGTGAAGAAGCAGAGTTACTTAGAGGCCATTTGATGTTTGATAATTTTTTCATAGTTTAATAAACCTCTTGTGTTTTTACTCTCCTCACAGAGCAACTAGCTTGTCTCTTACCAAAAAGAATATACTCTATTATATCAAATAGCAAGGACTTTCACCCGGGGTATTAGTAAGGGACCGCAGTCTTTTATGACTAATTTCACTCTGATTTAGGCGTATAACTCTAGATTACACGAGTTCGGAATAAACTATAAAAAAGCCCAGTATGGCAATCTTATTTTAAAATTTCACTCTTAAAAGGAAGATAGCACGCTTTAAGTAAGTTCTACCAATGGTCTTTTTGACCACCTTATCAAATAGATATCGATGCGCTTTCATTCTTACTCTACTTCTTTAATCATCTCACGTTATTAAACTCTCCTTCTTACCATCCATAATATAGCTTCTATAAACAGCTTGCTCGTAGTTGTTTATAAGACTACGCTCTCTTAGACTAGGTGCAGAGTGGCATTTTGATCCCTACTACTTCAGTGTTCTACGGTGGCATTATAATAACATTCCTCTCAACAATAGACATTTTTTCGAGTGTCCTATGCTACAAGGAAAGTTTTCTATCGACCCTTTAGAGTAAGTGTTTAAAGCAGGCATATGCCCTTGTTTCTATAGGTAGAGCTTAACTGATTTTGTCTTTACAGGTAATTTTTAAAATAGAGCCATTATGCCTATTTTTTAATTCAATTTGTATTTTATATTATAAATAAAATTAAATTATTGATTTTTCATAGTGCTTAGTGGTAGTATAAAAATAAACTATAGTTTGTAAGTCACTTATTTTCTTACTACAATTAAAAGCCATTGGATGAAATAGAAGGATATTCTAGTAACGAGTCTTGCTTTTTAATTGTATACAAGCAAGCATTCATTATTCCTAGTTCCGGTATGTGATACTCTATTGCATATGCAAAAAGCCTAGTATGAAGGGGCCTCTCTCTTTAATTTAAAGGACGATTCCGGAAACTCCGATCTATACATAATCCATAGTTTTCCAGCTTGAATAATGCCTTACTTTACTCTAGTATAATAATTGAAAAAATTGAATTAATACTTTTTTTAACATTTAAAGGAGATTTTATGAAAAAAGTCTTATTAATGAGCATTGTGCTCTTAGCGCCTTCATTTATTAGTGCGATGAACGAAACCAAGTCCCAAGAACAGGAGTCTTCACAAGCTACTTCTAGCCCAACTACTGCCCTCAGCATGTCGGGTGAGGTAAAAGCAGTTCTAGGCGATGACATGTCGGTTAAAATCTATAACGCTAAAACGGGAAAGTTTATTAGTAATGTGGGCAGCTATTCCGTAGGCGATTCTCAAGGTGAAGCAATAAAATCTTTGCGATTTAGCGGCGATAACATTATTTACCTTTTAGATTCTAACGGAAAAGCTCTAGAAACAATATTACTCTACCCTAATTATCAATATAGATCACAGGAATCACTTTTTAATCCTAGAGAAGTGAACCTCACAAAGTATAAGGTTGTATAATAGCTCCTAGTGATAAAAAACAGGTTACTTACAGCCTCCCTTCTAAAATTAGAAGCGAGGCTGTAAGGCTTTTCAATTATTACATACCTTCACATAAGCTTTTTATTTTCAATCTTTCATTAGAAAGAAAGTGTTGTGTCATCTATATATCTTCTAAAATGACTTTCACAAATTCCAACTACCGAAATGTTTTTTTTATTCCCTTATCAAGGGTAAGATGTGAAACAACTCCTAGAAGAAAAAAAAGACTCACAATAGCTATTTCCTCATTACGCTGAGGGATAAATACAACCAAGAAAAGATCGGTTACAATAACTACACCACTAATAAACCAAAGGTCATGAAACAGACCTCGATGAGGCATAATAAGCGAAGAAAAGAAAAGAGCAAGAACCATAATAAGCGGGATATATGCTTGCAAACACAAGCAGACTAACAGCACCAGGGTCAAAACTTTTAAATACAGGCGCTGTCCTTTACTCTTTATATCTATATCGGGAAATAGAGCGCCTGCCAGCGTAGCGCTTAACCATGAAGAGTGTTCAATAAGGGAAAAAGAAGTATGCTGAAAGACAAATAGTGCACATATATAAGCACCAACACCCCCAAGAAGATGTCCTCTAAAATTTGGCATCAGAGACTAGCTTTCTTTTTAAGCCTCATAAAAGTAGCCTGCGGATAATAGAATTTCAAAATATTTTTACAGTTCCACCCCTGGCTAACCATCTCAACAGTTCCTCGTTGGCACAGTCCCCACAAATGGCCATAACCACGACCATCAATAACTAGATTCCTACCACTCTTTGTAAAGGTATAATAGTGACTACGTAGCTCTTTAAAAAGCGACTTAAATTTTGCTGCTGTCATAGTAAACCATTTATTAGCCGATCTAAATTTAATTTCTAAAGCAACACCTGCATCGTCCCGCGCAGATACTTTTATGTCGCGCAGCGCTCCCATAGTTGGAAACTCTTTTTTTAACTCTTTCTCGATTTTTTCAAAGGAAAACTGATGTTGCCACTGATAAAATTTATAATTTTTACAAAATTCACAGGCATAAGGTCGCTTTAAATAAGGAGCCTTTGAAAAGTCGATACCCTTTTTTTTTGCAGGAATAACGCCTCCACAACAGATATCAAACATCGCTAAAACCGGTTTCTTATCATGGACAAGAACAACACCTCGCGTATCTTCAACATTTTTCTTGTAAGGCACACTTTTAAGATTACCTCTATAAACTTGATGAGCATTCGTATTTTTTATATCAAAAGGAACCAATTTACCGGTTCTAGCATGCAACGCACGCTGTTCTAATACCTTTGAAATGCCATAACTTCTAAAACTAATACAAAATGCTTTTTGTACTTCGTCAGGCCATCCAAGCTGACTTTCATAAGGTATCACCGACAGAACATAATCTTCTAAATCCAAATGATTAACTAAATAAGAATTATCGTTAACTTTAGTAACCGCAAATATTCCATCAAATGAGTTTTTTCCAAAAGTAATCGAATCTTTGAGCGGTACTATAAAGAAATGGGAGCTCAATTGGCGTAGACCATTCACGTAAAAACTCCCCTTTGAATGGGTAATAACCACCGTAGGCGCTTTTACTATAGTTTTTCTTCTGTTTTCACCGGGAGAAAAAACCACGAAAAAGCCTGGCGATTCCAGTTTCCATTGAAAGGGTTTGGTTACATTCTTCTCGTCTAATAAAACACGAATAGGAATATCCATAGCCAGTTTTGTAAGAATTAGTTCAGAACTATTTTCCGTACGAGGTACTGCCCCCATAGCGGTGCAATAAAGAACTGAAAAGATAAGAACTTTAAAATGCATCTTCATACAAAGGCCATGCCATCAGAATTTCACGAGGGACTGCTATTTTTTTGTCGATTCCAGCATTTGCCAGTTTATCAGCAATTTTATTTTCTTCACGTGGTATATGTCGTATCTCATAGTGCAATTTTTTCAAAAGAGCCATTACCATGGAGGAGATGCGCGCTAATTCTTTATTCTTAACTTTATACACTCCTAATACTTGCCTGACCATAAGCTGGGAATCGGCCTTAATAACTAAGGTATCGCCTTGAGCCATATGTACTTCAGCAAAATAGAGACCTAACAACAAGGCTAAATATTCAGCTTGATTGTTTGTTTTGAGGCCTAAATACATTCCCTTTTGCTCTACCGGAGCACCCTCTTTTACCAGATAAAGACCGGCACCAGCAGGGCCGGGATTATTACGAGCGGCACCATCAACGTAGAGCTCCCAACGAGAGCCTTTTAGAGGACTATTGTGTTCATGTATCATTTTTTTTTACCGGCTGATGGGAATATAAAAATCTATAACAGTTCATGCATCTTACCAGTTTTGTCTTTAGGATCTCACTTACGTCTCGAGGATTAACACTATAAAAACATCCCGAACATTGCCCATTAAGTAAGGGAACTGCGGGATTGGGCGCGCTTTCTTTCATTGTTTTATACAGCGCGAGAAGTTCGGGATCAACATGTGTTTCTTCTTTATTTTTTTGGTTCAGATAAGCATTTTTAAGCTCTTCAACATACTGTAACCGTTTGGCAATTTCTTGTCCTTGGTCTTCTATCTGTTTTAATTTTTCAGGCTCTTCCGCTTTTATTATTTCATAGGCCTGCTGTGCATCTTCCCATCGCGTAAGAAGATCCATTCCTGATTCCTCTAAAAGTGATTGTTGGGAATCAAGTGCTTGAACCTCGTGCTGTAAAGCAGAATATTCCTTTACGCTCCCGGTAGAATCCATGAGTTTCTTTTTATGTGCAAGTTTTTGAGAAAGAGTTAGGAGCTCAAGCTCGAGTAGATCAACTTCTTTACGCAAGGTATGTGCATGGTGATAAGCGATTAAACTTTGATTCATAAGAGTGTTCTTCTCGAGAGTATTCTGCTCTCTTTTTTTAGTAAGTTGAGAATGATCCTTACTAAGTCGGTCGATTTTCTGATCTAATTCGGCATAATCAATAAGACGCTGAAAAGCATTTTCATCCATACGATTCCCTCAGGTTATTGTGGTGGGCCCACCAGGATTCGAACCTGGGACCTCCCGGTTATGAGCCGGTTGCTCTCACCGCTGAGCTATGGGCCCAAGGGATATTAAGCAATGTAACCTAAATTAATAAATAAGTGAAGACTTGTCAGAAAAATTTTGTTGCACCAAAGTAATAAGTTCCTATTATTGGCCAAAGTAAAAAGTTCCGGTTTTTTAGATAGAATGGATAGTGACAAACAATCCTAAATATCTAAAAAACCGGAACCGTATGGATAAACTTATCATGAGTCGCAAAGAAAGAGAACAAATAACTGTTTTTAAAAAATTAAAATCAGGAGAGATTACACAAAACATTGCTGCTGAAATGCTCACTATAAGTGAGCGGTGGGTCAGGGAAAAGCTTAAAAGATATCGACTAGAAGGAGATTCGGGGCTTATCCATAGAGGTAGAGGAGTCCACAGTAAAAAGCGTTGGAGCGAGGAAAGTCGTGCTTTAGTGATAGATTTACTTACATCGGAATGGCTTGGTTTTGGACCTACCTTTGCTGCAGAGCAATTGAGAAAACACAAAGGGATAGCTGTAAGCGATGAGACTCTAAGAAAAATGATGATTACACAAGGGCTTTGGGTCCCGCGAAAGAGAAAATCAAAACATCGTACATGGCGGGAACGTAAAAAGACTTTTGGGACCCTTATTCAATTGGATGGATCTCCCCATAATTGGTTTGAAGCAAGAGGACCACAATGCACCTTACTAGTTTTTATCGATGATGCTACCAGTAAGATCTTATGGCTTGAGTTTGTAGAAAGTGAATCTTTTCAAGCAGTAGCGTCGGCTACTAAGAAATATATAGAAAAATATGGGAGACCTTGGTCTTTCTATGTAGACTTTGGAAGCGTCTTTAGCGTCAATTTAAACAACCAAGAACGAGACAAAAAAACACAATTTGAGCGTATCCTGAAAGAACTTCTTATAGATGTTAGTTATGCTCCCTCACCTCAGGCAAAAGGTAGAGTAGAACGAGCAAATAAAACCTTACAAGATAGACTTGTTAAAGAAATGAGAATGGCACATATACATTCGATACAATCAGCTAATTACTTTATTCAAGAAGGTAGTTTTATCCAAGAACATAATACAAAGTTTGCAGTGGAGCCTGCTTTAGAAGGAGATTCTCATCGTTCAATTGAAGATTATGCTTTAAATACTCTTTTCTGTACTCAAGAAAACCGTGTTATAACGAACGATTTCACTGTTCGATATAAACTTAAGATTTTCGAATTAGAAAGACGTAATACAGTAACTATTCGACCAAAACAATTTGTGACAATGTGCGAACATCTTGATGGAAAAATAACCATACACATGAGAAATCATCAGTTGAAATTTAAGGAAATTGATATGCAAATCAAAGGCAAAATAAGCCCTATAGATCATGTTTTAAAAGAAAAAGAGGTGTCAAATGTTAAAATAACCACAACATATCCCTTTATGGGAATTTAATTCAGAAAAACCAGAAGTTTTCATGTTGTTAAAAACCCGAACTTTTCACTTTGGTTTGACAGACTTGTCAGAAAAATTTGTTATTGTTCATTCCTACTGTCCTCTTATTAAGTACCGTAAAATTCTCGGTTTCTCCACTAGAATACACAGACGCACTCGTCTTGAACAGTTCATGTAGAAGATTAGAAATAAATTAGATACTCTTTTCCTTTAGCAAGCATTAGTTGTTGTAGGAGAGAACATAACGTATATACTTTTGTGTATGAAATAATGAACATCGAAAACCTGAGGGACTAATAATGCAAAGTAGGAGTACAATCTACTCCTACTAGAAACTATACAGCCATCCATCAAAGTACAAAGAAAATAAGCAAGGAAAATCCTTGCTTATAACTGCGTTTTTTTAAGAATTATCTAATGGTATAAAACGTATAAAAAATATCTTGTTTAAAAAATCTCCCATACCCACCATAAGATTATGCACGTAGTATCTAAAAATTCTTTATCTCACACACACTAACAATAATAGAGAACTCTCCCTTTTATAAGCTATAGGATATCAGCCTTACCCCCTTGCAACGAAAAGAAGAAAGTCTTTTACTCTCTCGCTATAACCCCATTCATTGTCATACCAACCAAAAACTTTGGCAAAATTACCTTGAGCTTGAGTCATTAATGAATCGATTACAACCGAGTGCCCATTTCCTGAATAATCTGACGAAACAAGAGGAAGATCTGTATATTCTATGAGCCCCTTCATAACCGTTTTAGAAGCATCTAAAAATGCTTTATTAACACTCTCCTTGGTAAGAGAGGTCCCCAAAAAAGCAGTACAATCGATTAGAGAAACCTTGGCAACAGGAACTCGTAGTGAACACCCAAAAATCTTGCCTGACAGCTCCGGCATTAACCGTCCTACTACGTCCATAGCACCCGTCGTTGTGGGAACAATATTCAAAGCTGCGGCTCGGCCTCTGCGCAAATCGCTTATTGATGAATCTACATCCAACAAAGGTTGAGTATTAGTATAGGCATGAACAGTTGTCATCGACGCTTGTATAATTCCAAATGAATCGTTTAAAACTTTAAGCATAAGAAAGAGTGCATTCGAAGTACAGCTTCCTAACGATACTATTTTGTGAGACTCTTTTTTATAAGCAGAAAGATTGACACCGGGAATAATGGTAATATCTTCATCTTTGGCGGGAGCAGTTATAAGAACATTATGAGCATCACTCTCAATGTGCTTAGAAGCTCCTTCTCGAGACGTAAAATGACCAGATGCTTCCACTACCCAGTCAATAGAGTAGTTTTTCCATGGTGCCTTTGAAGGATCCAGTTCTCGTACCACTGCAATAGAAACATCATCAATGTGCAACTTCCCTTGACTATAGGAAACAGCACCCGGATAGGTACCCATAAGACTGTCATACTTAAAAGCTAGGGCAGCAGCCTCAGGATCACCTTTCCCCACGTTGATTACTACGACTTGCAAAATAGAAAGAGCTTTTTTATCACTAAGAACAGACCTTAGAAAGTTCTTTCCAATTCGTCCAAAACCATTTAAAGCAATACGCATCGCTTTTCCTTCAGCCATAAGAACTCTCCTTTTCCTTACCTCAGTTTAATTTCACATACTCTACGCTCATCAATTCGACCATTTTAATTACCGCGCTCCTGCATTTCTAACTTATGGCACCTCTTACTTCAGCACTGCTAACTGCATTTTTACAAAGAGTAAGCCATTTCACCGGTAAAATAAAGCCTGTATGAGTAATCTGAAATTTTTTCTAATTTCTACTGTTATATTTCTACGATTTTGTTTCTTAAACAAGAAGCGCTCAACTACACCAAAGATAGGGTTTTTTGTAGTATAAAAAGTTTTTAAGAAATCTACACAACATCTATCTTTTGCTATTCTTTGAACTTGACATCGCCGTCCTTAAACCACGGCCACTTATTTCGGTTATTCCTGGTATTGATCCCCGAGTATTCTCTTCAGGAGTCATACAACATGTCCCATTTTTACCTCGAGAAACATCACTTTTTTTTGCAGAAGAAAATGCACTTCTCTTTTTACTAGGGGTTTTTGCACAAGATCCTCGATCTGTTCCTTGGTTGCCTATTACTATTGTGGGAGAAACTTCTTTACGGTTTTTATCTGTCTCTTGGTTTGTAGAACGTTCTTGATCTGTATGCTTTCTTATCTTACCCTGCGCACGCTGTTTTTTTGTAGTATCCATAAGCTCCCTTTCTGATTTCTATTTTTTATTACTGTAGTTGTTCGTTATTTATTTTTATAGCTACAGGCTTGTTCTGGCCAAAAAATTAAATAAATAGACTGTATATTCGCCTGCAAAAAATCTTTCATCATCGACCCACTTATAAAAAACTTTTAAACTTAAAAGAACAGGTTCCCTGCAGTTCATAGTCATAACAGTGAACATGCTTTTAAAATTACAAAAATTTTTTAGTAAAATATTTCTTACAACACTTTTAAAAACAAAAAATGAAGCTAGAGTACTACACGTACCATTTTTTCGCGAGATATAACCTTGCAAAAGAAAACACGTATCCTCTACAAAGACCTATACGCGCAAAAATCAAAAAGACCCAGGCTAAAAAATCGATATAGCACGCCTATATCTAATTTCCCAACAAGAGTCCTTTTTCAGTGATTATAATTTTTCTAACGCATTAATGCACTTTGGCCCTTTACAGGCATGAGGCATAGATTTGCTTCGATAAGAATGGTCAAGTATACGATCTTGATGATTTTCTCCCCATTCAGCATTCTTAATAACATCTTGAGTTTGATTTTCAACAAGAGGCGCCGTCTTTTTTATGTCTTTATTATCCATGGGAGCTCCTTACACTTAAAAGTATTTACAGCCACATCCTGTTGAAGAGTCTTTATTATCTTCATCAGTATCTGTCACTGACCTATCAGATAGTGGAGTACCAGTAGTTGATATTTTTGTATTATTACTATCAAGATCATCAAGACGTTCAGTCTCTTTTCCTAACTGCCATTGAGATTGGCTCGTTTCAGAATGACTTTCACTTCCTAGGCCATGAAGGTTTTTATTTCTTTGATTATCATCCCTATCTGTCACTGACCTATCATATAGTGAAGTACCAGTAGTTGATGTTTTTATATTATTATTACTATCAAGATCTTCAGTCTCTTTTACTGACTGCCATTGAGGTTGGCACGTTTCAGAGTGACTTTCACTTCCTAGGCCTTGAAGGCTTTTATTTCTTTGATTATCATCCATAACAACCCCCTTTTTTTGTACAATAGCTTAAATTTATAACACGTGAAAACTCAGCCTGTACTAGTGTTTTTTTAATTTTATTTCTTAATCGATACTATCCCAGTTTTGAAGTATTATACCTGTTTATGTATCTTTTTTAATCTAAAAGAAAGAGTTTTTAAATATCCTACAGAGAATCTCTTTAGGAGGATCTCTTTCTATAACAAAAAAGAGCTTTCAAGACTTTATTCCTTAAGCTTTCTATGTCATATCCATTAATTGCTATTAAGGGGAGAACCTTTCAAAGGAAAGGTTCTCCAAATATACACACCAAATATTATCTTTGGCTGCTTCCTTTTGAACTTGATGATGATCCACCACGTGATGAACCTTCTTCTGATGAACCTGAACGGCTGTTACCTTCAGATGAACCACTTTGTGATCCTGAACGGTTGCTCTCGTTTGATGAGTTTCTGCTTGATGAAGAAGAACCACCTTGTGAACCACCTTTTTTATCTGAATCGCTGCTTCCACCACGGTTCATTGAACCTTGTGAACCACCTTGTGATGAAGAACCGCCCATTGATGAACCTGAACCCATTGAACCTTGTGACCCACCTTGTGATGAACCTGAACCCATTGAACCTTTTGACCCACCTTGTGATGAAGATGAACCCATTGAACCTTGTGAACCACCTTGTGATGAAGATGAACCCATTGAACCTTGTGAACCTTGTTTGTTGTTGTTTGTATTATCCATATAACACCTTTCTGGTATTGGTTGTTGTTATTAATTCCGTTTATTCAAAATTTTACATCTTACGTAAATTTTATTAACTCTTTCTTGAGAGCCTGTTGATCTATGCATAGCGGGACCTTATACACGTCTGAAAAACTCATTCAGCATTTCCCTTTTTGATTTTTATCTTTTTTATGTAAGATAAATACCACATAACCTTATTTCTCTATTCTTCATATACTGTTACGGTGCCTTAATAAAGGTCCTATCTCTTAGGATAAACTCTCGTATTGAAGAAAGATGATATTGTTATACTACTCTCGTATAATTTCAGTATGCAAAATCACATATAGAAAAGTCAATAAATTTTAAATAATTTTTTAATTTATTTCAATTTAGATTTACAAATCAAAGAAATCGATTCTTTTTACGGGCGTATTAAATCTTTCGCCACATTATTGATTTTCAAAAAGAACAGATATAAAGAAAAAAATCGACTCGTGATACGCACCGATAACTAGTTAGCTATTAACTAGCTATCGGTCCAAGACATACTACTGAACCTTTTCAGTCTTACTTAATATAAAGAAAATTAATGAAAACAGTTAAACTGCTACACTCGTACTAGACTCTCACTAAAACCAACTAATCATTATCTAGCCAAGAACGACTCATGAAATAATTTCGTTCTATAAAAACATGTAGCAGTTATCATCTTATTTAATTCAAGTATGCAAAATTATAAAGTCAAAAGTCAATACTCTTTTAAATAATTAATGGAAGAAATCCAATTTTAATCTATACATTTACTTTTACCCAAAGAAATTTCTAAGCTTTTAAACAATAAATAAAGCCCGTAATTGCTTTCAGAAATGCACAATCAATTTTTCACTGATACTCATTGTATATAAATTACGAGGTCCTTTGCTCTCACCTAAGTACCAGAAGATTATCCTCACACCACGTCACTCGCATGAAAAATAAATAGTTTTTCTTGCGCTTCTCGAATTTTAGTTGTGTAGTCTCTACACTCCTTTTTTATCTTTAGGCACGTAAACGTGGTGAATAATTTTACCCAAACAGCTCGTTTTATCCTAAAAACTCGTAGAGCCGTAGTGGGTTTACCCGGGCAGTTTTTTATATGTTTCATTTTCATTCCAAAGACTTATCCCAAAACCCACGTTATAAACCACGGGAAGATATCAACCTTTGAACGTAGGCCTATAGTAAAATAGATGCATGATATAAAGATTTTTACCTTAGTATCACCTCATATAAAACCGTCAGCGTTCGCAATAATTTTTAATACTGCTACACTTTTTATAAAGAGCTACCAGGAGTTTATCGATGATCCCCTTAAAACTTCATATAAAAAACTTTTTGAGCTATGGAGCTCAACAGACTGTTGATTTCACGCGTCATAATCTCATATGCCTTTCTGGCAAAAATGGACACGGCAAATCAGCTCTTCTTGATGCCCTTACGTGGGCTTTATGGGGGCAAGCTCGAAAAATAAGTGGAGTAGCGAAAGCTGATGAAGGGCTTCTTCGTTTAGGACAGACCACTATGATGGTTACCCTGGACTTCGCCTGTGACTCCCATCGGTATAGGGTAAGACGAGAATATACGATTGTCGCTCAGAAAGCTCAGGTTCTTCTTGATTTTGGGGTTTTTGAACCCGAAAGCGATAGAATACGGCCACTTACCGATAAAACCATCAGAGCAACCCAGGCAAAAATAGAAGCAACTTTAGGACTTGATTTCGACTCATTTATAAATTCAGCCTTTTTAAGACAGGGCCAATCAAATGAGTTCTCTAAAAAAACACCAAAAGATAGAAAAGAGATTTTAGCAACTATTTTAGGTCTCGACCGATTTGAGTCTCTTAGAAGAGTTGCTCTTGATAAGGCAAAAGATTCCGTGCAGCTCAAAGAACAAGGCTTACATACTATGGAACGGCTACAGCACGATCTAAAACATATAGTGCCTACAAAGGAACAGTTAGCAACCCTTGAAGGAGCGCTTGGTACAGTTACCACACAAGAAGCTCTTTTACAGACAGAGCTCAAAGCCATCGAACTTAAAAAGCAGGCTTTAACTACTCAAAAAAATGAGATAGAAAAGATAAACTTTCAAAGACTGCATCTAGAAAAAACGATAACCGAACAGATACAAAAAATCCTTGAAAACGCCAGCGCCTGGCGGATAAGAGCTCGAGAGCACCGTAGCCAAGGCAACTACTCTTTACTTGAAAAAGAGCGAGCAGAGTTGCAAAAAGAACTTCAGAACAGGCAAGTTCTTGCCTCAGAAAGATTGCTCCTCAAAGAACAGTATCTTGCAAAGAAAGAGCTTATTAGACAGTTTGTACACAAAGTACAAGAACAGTATAAACAGGCTCATGATACTCTTAAGCTCTCTGAACAAACCATAGAGTTAACTCTTAAAGCTACACATGAGAAAGAACAGGAACTTTCGAAACGAAAAACAGTATATGAACGAGAGCTCGTCGCTTTACAGACAACAATAAACAGTCTGTCTACTACTATAGACAAGCCTTACAAGAAAAATCTTAAAGAAAAAGAGGATCAGGCAGAGCGTCGTAACGCCTACTACCACCGATTTACTACAAAAGCACAAGCTCTTATAACACACCTAGCTACTATCGAACACAAACAAAAACTTATTCATACAGCAGAACATGCTGTATGCCCTTTGTGCGATCAGCGAGCAGACAAAGAGGATCTTTTTTCAAAATTTTCTCATCAACAAAAACTATACCAGCATCAACTTATAAGACTTAGTTCCTGTATAAAAACTCTTACGATCCGATTAGCAGAAGATAATGAACAGATTACCCAGCTAAAAACACGAGTGGCAGATCAACAAGCAGCACTCACCAAAATTACCGAGCTTGAAAAACAAAAAGCTCAACGAACCATAGATAAAAAAAATATAGAAACAGAAGAAGAGTCACAACGGTCAGTTCTTCAAGAACTTTCTAAGAAAAAAGAGAGGTGTATACAAGAACTTGCTACACTCCACGAGGAATTTCTTAAAAGCCGTGAGGATGAAGCCTATAAGAAAATGAACCATGAGCTTCTTTTGATAGAGCAGGCAGCACTAAAAATAGTCATCGATCCTTCGAGAGAAAAAGCGCTTCACGAAAGACTTGCCATCCTTTCTTCAGCTCTTGAAAAACAGTCGATATTTTTACAGGAAGTAGCGCGTCAAGATGAACGCAAACGATTTATTGCTCATACTACACCGATTGTCCGTGCTCTAAAAAAAGAGAAAGCCACTTTAGAAAAGACCACCACAGAGTTAACGATCTCCCACCAGGAAGAGATACTTTTATATGCAGCGGAATCCCAGAAAAAACGAGAATTAGAACAGCTGACCGCCCAAAAAGAGCTTCTTATACACCAAAAAGGTGCACTTGAAGCATATTATGCTCAGCTCATTAAACTCGAACTAGAATATAAAGTAGTAGAAAAAAAAGCGGCAGATGAGACAGCACGTGCATTAGAATATACCGCAATTGCGGGTGCTTTGAGTAAAGACGGTATCCAAGCACTTCTCATAGAAGATGCCTTACCCGAAATTGAACAAGAAGCAAACAACCTTCTTTCTCGGCTAACAGATAACCAAGCTCATCTTTCAATCGAATCTGTCCGTGATTTAAAAAGTGGAAAATCAAAAGAAACACTCGACATTAAAATCTCAGATGCAGTAGGCGTTCGTCCTTATGAACTTTTTTCAGGAGGAGAAGCATTTAGAATAGATTTTGCTCTTCGTATAGCAATTTCTAGACTGCTTACTCGCCGTGCAGGGTCCGCTTTACAGACTCTTATTATTGATGAAGGTTTTGGATCACAAGATGAAGATGGACTCAAGCATATCATGGAAGCTCTTCATGCTATTTCGCAAGATTTCTCTAAAATTATTATAGTATCTCATCTTACCTCGATGAAAGATGAATTCCCCGTCCATTTTACCGTCACTAAAACACCTGAAGGTAGTGTCGTAGAGGTTATTCAACACTGCTAAAAGTCGGGTTACTTCTGTTTAGAAAAATAGTCGACAACACCCTGTTCAGTCTCCTTCAGTCCATCACTTCCTACAGACCAGTTAACCGGACAAGCTTCCCCATGTTTTTTAGAAAAGGAAATTGCATCCAATAATCGAATAACTTCTATGGTATTTCTTCCTATAGAAAAATTATTAATCTCCATATGCTGAACGATGTTCTCAGTATCAATAATAAAAAGACCTCGAGCTGCAAACCCCTGTTTTTCATCAAGTACCCCATAAGACCGTGCAATTGTTTTATGAAGATCAGATAACAAAGGAAAGGCTATCCCCTCGAGTCCGCCTTCTTTCTTTGGTTTTTCACACCATGCAAGATGACAATAGACTGAATCGACAGAAATTCCAAATACTACAGCATTTCTTTTT
>JACDFK010000028.1:18228-19797 GCA_013815795.1 Candidatus Babelota bacterium
AGAGTATCTTGAAAGGCGTGCAGTTCAGTAGGACATACAAAACTGAAATCTAAAGGATAAAAAACAAGTACTTTAAAAAAACCGTGGTAGTCTTCTAAGGAAATATCTTGAATAATTTTATTCACAACTGCTTTGCATGAAAAACTAGGGGCTGCCTGTCCAATTAACATAGATACTCCTTTAATGTACTGCTCCTTTTTACTCTCGTATACCCAAGTATACCTATGTACATTTCCAAGAGTACAGAGAATGGCTTAAAGCACATCACTTACAACAAAGTTCCACAGCAAATACGTATGAACATACCAGTATTTCGATCATGGTAGAGTCCTTTATCTTTTCAAAAGAGGACTCTCAAAACCTCTCTTAAGTTCTGTATCTTAAAGTTTATTAAGAGATTAAAAGTTGTGGATTTCTTCTTTAGTGTTACAATACTATGCTATAAAGAGCTCTGTTAAGATCTATAATCGCTACTCATCATGCTAGAAAAATGCTTTAAACCCTTAGAAAGATCCACACATGACTAGTTCTGCCATAAAATTTATTATTTTTTTAGGCATTATGGCTGTAAGCTTTTATACAGTTTTTATGTATAATTCTCAGCTTGTCTATCCTCTAGGCCTTGCCGAAACAAACTTTATAGATAGGAGTAGAATTTTTGATAATCAACCTAGAACTTTAAAGGTACTTATCTGGTATCCTATAAAAAATGAGTCACGTGTTGAGAAAATAGAATATGATATTTGGAAAGTAAAAGATACTACTAAAGACGCTATACCTCGTGCAGATAAAAAGTTGCCACTTATCATTTTTTCACATGGCTATAGTGGCCACCCCTATGCAAACTCATGGTTTGCAGAATATCTCGCATCTCACGGGTATATAGTGGCTTCGATACAACATTATGGCAATAGTTTTCCTGAGAGCATGATTCCTGAAATAAGTGTCCGTCCCTGGAATCGACCTCAAGATATGAGTTTTGTTCTTGATCATTTACTTGCCCACCCCTTATGGGGACAGTCAATAGATACTGATAAAATAGGAGCTGCAGGATTTTCTCAAGGGGGTATTGCAAGTCTCTGGTTAGCGGGAATACGAGCAGATTTAACACAAGATATTTTAAAAAAACAGATCACCTTTATTAATGATCCCTTTTTAAGAAATCTCCATTTTAAAAACTATTCCCCCCAGCGATTAGATGCGGTTCTTTCACAGTTCACTCACAAAGATTTTGAAGAAGCAAACCGATCATATAAAGATCCACGAATTAAAGCGGTATGTGCACTTGCACCTGGAATCGATAAAGAGAATCCTATGTTTCTTAAAGAAGGACTATCAGGGGTAAAAGTACCAGTTTCTATTGTTGTTGGTGAAAACGATGATGTAGCTGTTTCTCAGTTTTTTGCTGCACATATACCCCAGAGCACACTCTGTATCCTTCCGGGAAAGGTTACTCATTGGACGCTCTTAAATGAGGCTACCGAACACGGAAAAAAAATAAACCCGTTTATTACTGTTGACGATTCCTCAATCGATAGAGCAAAAATCCATCAGCAGGTAGGATCATTG
>JACDFK010000086.1 GCA_013815795.1 Candidatus Babelota bacterium
CAATTAGACTCACTGCACGTTTTCTTAGATCTTCACTGTACGCTATAGCCATAGCAATTCCTCCTTGTTATGAATATAGTGTAACATAGAACGATCTTTATTCATAGATCATTTGCTATACCTTCGAAAAATATCTTGGTAAGCGTATTTTAAGCTCGGGTAAACACATAAGGATGAGAGCAGTGAGTTTTATCATTATGTGAAGTTATGACACTAATGGTACATTACCATGTAGCTGGCATTAAGACTTTTAAAGATTATAGGCGATCAGGTAAAATCAGATACCGTACAAAGATATAATAATTTAGTCCTGTTTTGAAACATTGAAAAAGAGAACATTCTTAAAGAGTTTAAAAGCCCTAGAGATGATATCTTAAGTGATATCTTATCAATAGCGTTTAGCTTCGAGAGAACAAACGTTTTTGCTGTATCAAAGGGTGATGGATATAATTTCATTTCTTTTTTTATAGTAATGAACGAAGTTACCGAAAGTAAAAAGTATACCTAAGGTGTCTCGAAAGGTATAGACTATCCAGTAATAGAATTTTTTTTCTTTGCATTTTCAATAGAGTTAATTATTAAGTTATCTGCTATGTTTTTTTTCTTATCAAAAATAAGGGGCAAGTTTAGTCCTAAATCTTTAACAAAAATATTTTGGACTAACTTGATATTTCGATAGGCCGTAGTCTTACCTACGCCATAAAACTTATCCAAAGCTTCATAGGTTCCATATCCTGCAAAATACTCTATAGCCATAAGAAGTATATTTTCTGCGCTTAAAATATGGTGTTTTTCAGAACGCGATTCTTTGCAATCAAACACTTCTTGAAGAATATCCACCATTTTTTCCAGGGTTTCTTTTTTTATTCCTGTTATAAGGTAAAAAGCTTTTTCGGAGATTTTATCTAATTTTTCTGTCTGAAGAGGATCGCCGTTTATTAAGAGCCATCTTAAAAGTTCCCCTTTTAAGTTGGGGTGCTCTCTTTCTATTACACTTATAAGAATAGAATCAATAAAAAATTTAATATCTGGGGGGAAACAGTCTATAACACTAACCAGCTTCATAATGTAAATCAAAGAGGGATAATCGTATTTTTTAGTTTTATAGAAGTTGTTTCTGATAGTGTTGCTTTGAGAAAGTTGTTCTTTATAAAGGTACTGAGAAAGATAGTCATCGCTTACTTTTTTAAAGAGCATGCTTATTGCAACCCTCTCTCTCTCATTTCCATTTTCATAAATCTCGAAACAAGTTTTCGCAAACGAATAATAGTTTTCATTGCCTTTCACACTTATAGTGCTAAAGCTTGCTATAGCTTTTGGAAAATTCGCATATTTAAAATCTATATATTCTTTTTCATTGGATAAGAAGTTTAAACCGTCTACTATCTGCTTCTTCTCTATAGATATGCCCCTAGATATTTTTCCATAGCATTCCAATACTTCGTGTTTTAAGAGTGCTTTATCGCATCCCCAGATAGGTAAAACAACATGCAGATGTAATTGTATAAAAGAGATAAGTAGTATAAAATTTGTTTTTTTAAACATCTTTCAACTCCTCGACTTTTTTAAGCAACCCTAAAATTCTAAGTTGAATTAAAGGATCTTTTGTATTAAAATTTTTCAAAAATTTCCATAGCTGTACCGCCTGATTACTAATGTCATTATAGCTATAAGTAAGAAAAAAATCTATTTTATTATATGTGTCGAAAAGGTTATGCAAATCAAGAAACCATTGATTTACCGAGGAAATTGCTCGTATCTCTATAATAGCTTCTCCAAAAGCAATATCCTGCTCTGCCATATCCTTAATTCTTCCCATCGAATCATCTCCATGCATAAAACATCCTGGAGAAAGCATATCATATAGGAAATCTTTTGCTAAAATACCTAACTCATCTTTATATTTAATTATATAAGTTATATTAGGAGATTCTACCGTTGAAAGCATTAAATTATACCAATTATCGCCTTCAAATAGATCAATAACTATAGGATTATCAAGGGCCTTAGAAGTCGCATTTTGAATCTTGATATCCTCGTCAAAATTTCTGATCATTACAATAGTTATTATTCCTTCCCGTAGTAACTCATTAAGAAGCTGTTCATTATTTTTTCTAAAGGTATTTGTAAAAAGTGCCGTAAATCCAATAAGATTAATTGGCTTCCCCTCATCTAAAAAAAATTGCTCTCCATAGTTAACTTTAGAGAAAAGACGCATGTACTTTTCAAAATGAGGATAGTCATATTCATTCATAGCGGTAGAGAAAGCTTCGATATAAGAGTTTTCTCCGCGCTCGTTTTTGAAAGAGCCTTGATAGAGCTTATTAGGATCGACAACATTTTTAAACAACTCTGAAAAAGGTCTACGAGACATAATAAGGAGCCTTCCCTTAATATCAACTTGTCCCGATGATATATATTGCGATTTTGTCTCTTTCAATAATTCGCTATCTAATTCTGCAGCAATTTCATTTAGGGATGATATGTTTTGAATAATAGGAACCCTATTGATCTCTACAGAAGATGGAACCATACGTAAAAGGGTAAATGCATGGAGAAAAATTAACCCACTTTCTTTTGTAACACACATCTCCTCAAAATCTGCCCAGTTAGTAGAAGACAAAGCGCCCTTATTAGGAAGAGCTATAATAAGAGAAGAATCGTCTCCCAATAAACTCAAATAGAGAGGGATGGTAAGTTCAAGAGGGTGTTGAATAGTAACGTGAGGAGCGAAAATAGGAGACCAGTTATTCAGTTCATTCACTTCTTTTTCTGGAAAAACAAGAGTCATGGTACTTTGTATCTGACCCGTACGCTGCTCTATGTCTTGCGGTAAATGTCCCTCGAACAAACTTTTACCAGCAAAAAATTTCTGTAATTCGATGAACCACTCACTAAAAGTTATGGTAATCGGATTATTTTCCTGTTTTTTTGATAAGGGGATAGGGGAACTATATTTACAGAATAATTTCTTAAGAACACCCAATGTGTCTTGTATACTGATAATACATAAGGCTAACTGGGCTTCTTCGTTATGTGTAAAAGGTCTTGTAACAAATTCTATATCATCACCATCAATTTCAATATGATACCAAAGCTTATTATCATCCACGTTCCATACTTCCAATAAGGGAACTTTTTGAAATTTTCTATTGTTTTTAGCCCAGGAACATAGATGGGTACTTTCTTGAAACTCAAAACCAATTTTAAATTTGTTTTGGGTTTCCATACAATATACATTTAAAAACAGGGTGCAATACAGGCATGTAATAAAAAATAATATATTCTTATGCATAAATTCCTTGGTAAATAATAAAAACACTCTCTTGTAAGATTTATTTTATTATAAATTAAAGACTAACATTTGTAAATAACGTGAGTTTGATCTAAGGAAGTATACAATTAATTAGTTTGATAGATGGCTTATTTTTATGAAAAGTGCCAGCCACCAAACCTGTACAGACCTTATTCAAAAGCGGTAATGAATTGCGGTATTTAGAATGCTCTATGGGGCAGGTATTTTCAGTATAGATCCGATTCTAGTATTTCTCACTTCTCTAAAGCAACGTCTCAGAAATATCCATGAGTGTATTTCGCTTACTTTTTCTAATTTTTAGTAATCACCTGAATTTCTTGGAAATAAAGCTTTTGTAAGAGCTTACTATTTATGCTATATCCTGTTTCTCCAAAGACTTTTGCGTGCATATTTTTCATATTAGAAAACCATGTTTAAATGACAGGGTGAATGTTTATTGTATTCTCTTTAGAGAGAAAGGGTATAAATATAAAGGCTGTTTTTGGATCCAATAAGCACAGTTCTGTTGTTGGAGCTAAATGCGGCGAACGTAACGTCGTCGCTATGCACGTGAAATTCCATGAGTTGTTCTCCGCTGGCAGTTTCCAAAAGGTGTGCTTTTCCTTCGCGAGAAACTATAAGAACACTTTTCCCATCAGTACTTAGTGCGATTGAACAGATAGAACTCATATTAGTAAGCGAGATTTCTACCCCTAGCTGTTCATCTGTGGTAAAATTTAATACGCGTCCTATTTTATTACCACCGAAACTGCTAAAAATAAGAGTACTATCATTATTTAATACGACACAATTATTATCAGATTCATTACCCTCTACTGATTTTAGTTCATTTCCCGTACTCGCGTCTCTGAGCTTCACTATTCCATTAGCTAACTTGGTAAGAATAGTAGTTCCATCAGGACCGAACACTGCTGATTTGATAAAATCATAGATGTCTGAATTTTTCTGTTCTTCCTTGATTACTAAGAGTAGTTTTCCTGTTTTAACGTCCCACAGCCGAACTGCTCCATCGTCACACGCACACGCTCCCGTAAGTAGGATGCTATCATCAGGGCTAAACGCTACCCTATATACCCAGTCCGTATGTTTTTCTTCATCTTGACCGATAGTCTTTATGAGCTTTAGGTGTTTGACATCGGTACTATCCCAAAGCTGCGCTGTGTAATCATCCGACCCCGTAAGAATCATAGTATCATCATGGCTAAAGGTTGCTGATAGTATTCTTCCTTTATAGTTAACTACAGATAGCTCTTTTTTTGCTTTAACATCCCATACTCTAATTTTTTTATCGGTTGATCCTATCAGGAGCAGTTTACCAGTGCGGTTAAAGGTAGCTGAAATAATAGAAAGCTCTTTTAGTACTGTTGTAACTACTTTTCCTTTAGGGGAAGCCCAAAGACAGGGTGACTCATTAAAATTTTCTGAGAGATGCTTATTCTCGTGAGAGCCTATGGGTGCTCCGTATTTAGTCTTGTCCATGCAGTTGATTTGGAATCCTATTACAATGGTGCTGAGGAGTGCTAAAGACAGTAGTTTATGAGTATAAAATTTCATCATGGTTCTTTCGTACATTGTTTTTACGTAGGTAATCTTTTTTATGAGTTTTAGGACAAGTATCCTTCTAGAATATATGAACATTCTAGAATATATGAACATTTAACATAGAGGAATATGTAGAGGTGTCAAATATGAGAGGATGTTATCCTATAATAGGGTACTAGTGTTTTCGGTATATTATTTAAAGAGGGGGTATAATACTTATATAAAGAATTTTATAAAGGGGTAAGCTTTTATTAAAACAATTTTTATGATTATAGTGCGAAACTATTTATTTTAAAAATATAATTTTAAATTAAAATTTTCAAAATACTAAAAGATACTATTGAAACAAGGTTTTATTTCTATCTATCTATTAATAAGCACAACTTACCGTAGCCTTAATGGTGTGCTTATTAAATGCAAGGCCTACTACTAATCGTTTTTCTTTTTTCATCAATAAGAAACTGTTCATATCTCCAGTAAGTGTAGCAAACATAGTGGGCAAAGTCAATAATGAAATGCACCCTTTAAAGTTTTCATTTTGAAAGTTTTAATTTTTATGCCTCCGGCGGGCTTCACTCTACCTCCTAATAATATATTTGCAGAAGCTTCTAAAGGTGTTCTAAAACCTAATATTTTTCTTGGCATTACGTT
>JACDFK010000029.1 GCA_013815795.1 Candidatus Babelota bacterium
ATTATTAACTCTGCTCCACCAGCATTGCCAAACATGCAGCATATTGTTTCAAATCAAAGAAATAAATTACATTTAGATAGTTATTTTGAAAGCCACCGACAAATACTCAGCCCTAATAAAACTACTATCTTGACATGTTCTTTTTTTGGCAAGGTCATGCTGTGGGATGCGGCAACAAAATTACAATTACATTCTTTTGGAGGTATCTCTGCAGCAGTAGTAAATTTTAATTTCGATGGAACACAAATCATCACAGGATCAGCAGAGGGAATGGTACAGTGTTGGAATACTAGAACGAGACAGTTATTAGAGGAACATAAAACTGGTAACAGTCCTATCTGCTCTATAGATTTCCAGCAAGATACTATGCGCGTAAAAGCACAAGATGGAAAGAGTTACTTTTTTCCGATTCAAAAGTATTTTACAGAAACTAGATCATCAGAAAACACTATCGCAAGCAAACCAACCTTATTATCGATACCTAATTATTCCTATCCGGAGATAAAAAACACTCCTCTAAATAATTCGCAAACTCCTGAACTCTCACACAAAAAACCTAGTCAATTTTTAAGCCATGTAGGTGATTCTAGCGTGACTAATAAAAATACTGGAATTCTCGGTCAAACGAGCACCATTCTTAATGCAAATCCTGTTCGTAAAACAAACTCTTTTTCAAAGGTAGCGGCTGAAAAAGCCCAGAATACCACACAGTTGATTGAAGCATTTTTAAATGGAAATTTACAAGAATTTGAACGTCTTTTAAATAAGGGAGCTGATATCAATGCTCTAAGTTCTCAAGGGTATTCCTGTTTAAACTATGCAGCTCTATCTAAATCTCCACAAGATGCTCAGTATCTTATAGAGAGAGGTGCTGATCTCTATTCTACCAGTAATGAGGGGAATACCAATTTACACTTTGCAGCTATGTACAATAAAAAAGAGATGCTTCAGTTTTTGATAGAGAAAGGTCTTGATCCTCACGCTAAAAGTAATTGCGGCAATACCTGTTTACATTTTGCAGCTTCAAAAAATACTACAAACGTATTTCAGTTCTTATTAGACAAAGGTCTTGATATATATGCTAAAAATAAAGTAGGGGCTACTTGTTTACACATGGCAGCTATGAAAAACACTAAAGAAATGATTCAGTTCTTACTAGATAAAGGTTTTAATATTTACGATAATTTTAGTATTTACGATAAAGATAATGCTGGATATACCTGCTTACATAAAGCAGCTATGCACAATACTCCAGAAGTAATTCAGTTCTTACGCGATAAAGGTCTTGATTTATATGCTAAAAATAATGCAGGGGCTACTTGTCTACACCTGGCAAATAGTAGAGAGGTGATTCAGTTCTTGATAAAAGAAGGTCTTGATATTTATGTTAAAGACAATAAAGGTCTTACCTGTCTAGACTATGCACGTAATAATAAAGATCCCGACGTGTATAAATTTTTACAAGATATTTTTAGTATATCTAACGATCTTAAAACAAAAACTTTAAGAGCAGAAAATAGATCACAAGAGCTCAAAGGAAGTGATGCCGCAATTACCTCAATAGCATTTTGCCCTGACGGTAAAACTGTTCTTACAGGATCAGGCGATCAGAGTATCTCAATGGGAAATCTCATAACAAGAAATTCAAGTGCAGAATCGAATAAAATCTCAGAAAAAATAAAGTCGGTAGACAGAATTACCTCAATAGCATTTTGCCCTAACGGTAAAACTGTTCTTACGAGATCAAACGATCAGACTATCTCAATGTGGGATCCTCTAACAGGAAACTCAATTTCAGAGTCGAAAGAAATCACGGAAGAAACAAAGCCGGTAGTGAGTATTGAGCAGTGGGAAACAAAAGAGGAAAAAGCGTTAGAAAAACAGTTCTCACTTCTCCTGCGAGTTGAAGAACTAATTCCTTCAGTTATGCCTATAGAAGAGGAAAATTCAATAAGTTCTCGCAAAACAACTCAGATTGAACAACCAAACAGTTCCACTGAAAAATGGCATCTTACGTTCTTTTTACAATCAATCGACAACCCTCAACTTACTCTATCTGCTAGAGAGATTTGGACACAAACAGTGTCGTCTCAAGAAGGAGTTACTTCATATGAAAATCTACAAAACTGCCTTTCAAATCATCTTTTAAAGGCATCGAACATATTTAAAAAGTTCACGGAATGCCTTCAGGAACAATCACCTTCTTTTGTGGAACTTACTACTCATGAAGTGTATCGGTTCTTAAAGCAAGAAGCGCAGCTTCTACTTACAGAAGGTATTTCAATACAAATTCCGGCATGTTGGAATAACGTACACAATAAAATAAGTCCAAAAGTCTTTAATAAAACAGTTTCAAGAAAGGATCTTAGCGGTATAGTAGACTATGATTGGAAGCTTTCTTTAGGTGAACATACGGTATCAGAAGAGGAATTTAAACAGCTTTTAACGCTTCAAGAGCCTTTGGTCAAAGTAGATGGTACATGGATGCTGGTCGATCCAAAGGAGCTTACGTCTGCTCTTTTATTCATTAAACAAAAAAGAACGGCTAATCCTTCTTTTGCTAAGGATCTTAAACTGTCGTTACTAGAAAAAGAGAAGCCCTCTTTAGTTTCTCTACAACGTGAAACACCATCAACATGGTTTGAAGAACTTACCAGTCGACTTAAAAACCCTCAAAAAATGGCTTCAATTAAGGTGCCATTAACACTAAAAGGCACTCTACGCCCTTACCAAGAACGGGGCCTTACGTGGCTCTCTTACTTGCATGAAAATGGGTTAGGAGCATGTCTTGCTGATGATATGGGGCTTGGGAAAACGATACAAACAATTGCATTGCTTTTACATCAAAAAGAGAGTGGTACAACTACTGCTCCCCATCTGCTTGTCTGTCCCTTATCGGTACTAAGCAACTGGAAAAATGAGATTGCTACCTTTGCTCCTTCACTGAAAGTAATGGTACATCATGGTGCTCAACGGCTCTCTTCAGAGTCTTTTAAAAACAATGCTCTATTACATGATCTGGTTATTACGACCTATGCACTCTGTTCGAAAGATTGTGATGAACTCCGTTCATTACCATGGCAAACCATTATTCTTGATGAAGCTCAAAATATTAAAAATAGTACCAGTAAACAAACAGGCATGATTAAAAGTCTGCAATCTCAAAATAAACTAGCACTCACAGGGACTCCTATAGAAAATAGACTGGGAGAACTCTGGTCAATTTTGGATTTCCTTAACAAGGGATATTTAGGATCAGAAGAAAGTTTCCATACAACATTCACGGTCCCTATTGAAAAGGATCATAACCAGGAAAAAGCAGAAGCACTTAAAAAGCTTGTGCAGCCCTTCATTTTACGCCGCGTTAAAACGGACAAAAAGATCATCAATGATCTTCCTGAGAAAACCGAGATAAAGGAGCTGTGTAACCTCACCTTAGAACAAGCAACGTTATATCAAAAAACTATAAATGAAATGCTGAATACCCTCAATCAAACTAACGGGTCACAACGAAACGGCATCGTTTTTTCTACTATTATGCGTTTAAAACAGATCTGCAATCATCCTGCGCATCTTCTTGATGATAACTCAAGTTTAAAAGATCGATCAGGAAAAGTTGCACGTCTGGAAGAACTTCTTGAAGAGATACTGGCCAAAAAAGAAAAAAGTCTTATATTTACTCAGTTTTCAAAGATGGGAAAACTACTTCAGAAACATCTTGCAGACAAATATAAGCAAAAAGTTCTCTTTTTATGCGGAAGTACTCCTCAACATGAACGTGAATCCC
The DNA here is from genome assembly GCA_013815795.1 of Candidatus Babelota bacterium. GTDB lineage: Bacteria > Babelota > Babeliae > Babelales > Babelaceae > PRDV01. The sequence goes on from JACDFK010000029.1 coordinate 3,788, forward strand.
ACATTGAAGAATTTCAAAAGAGCGACGGCCCTCTTATATTTATACTTTCATTAAAAGCGGGAGGAACAGGAATTAATCTTACTCGCGCAAACCACGTATTCCATTTCGATCGGGGATGGAACCCGGCCGCTGAAGATCAAGCAACAGATAGAGCATTTAGAATAGGACAAAAAAACCAAGTTCTTGTTCATAAGTTTATCTGTACAGGGACAATTGAAGAAAAAATAGATGCACTTTTAGAGCGAAAGAAACAGCTTGCCACTCTTGCACTACATGATGGTGATGGATGGATAACAAGCTTATCAAGCCAGGAGATTACCGAACTATTTTCTCTTTCAGTGGAGCCATCTACCGCTTTATCGAACAGCATAATCATAAGCCCTCACATCGCCCAAAAAGTCATTCAAACTTACTCTCCTCCAAAACCTTGTAATAGCGCAGAAATAATCGATCTGACTGAAGGCGAAGTGGAATCGACCTCTCTTTCACCGACTAACGAGGATCATAACACCATGTATGGAGAAACTGTACAACAGAGATTTTTTGCTAACAATTCTTTCTCGGATAGTGATGATGAAGGCCCGGGATTCGATCATAACCCTTTTGGGCAGAACTACCTGGATACATCCAACGAAGACCAAAATCTAAGTTCACCTATCTCTTATTTCATGCACAACAATCATGAAAATGAAAACTACTCCACCACAGAAATGAAAACTGAACCGGACTGTTGTATACAGTAACTTTTCTTAACAAAGCGTTTCTTATCTACGCACGTAGCATTCTATAAGAGCTTAATGACCGCCCTTCCCAGGAATGAGAAGGGCGTTACCACCATCAAAAAAATCTAGTGTTATTGCACTTTTGGCTCTTTGTAAAAACATACTCTATTCTAAACGCTACAAATAAAACATTGTAGGGCAATGGTAGGGATTCTAATTGTATGGTATACTAAAAGATATTCCTTAAGCACAAAAATACTCATGAATAAACACTTTACCCACTTACATTTACATACGGATTACTCACTCCTTGATGGAGCCATAACGATCGACGCCTTGCTAAAATTTGGTAAAGAAAATAATTTTAAAGCGATGGCGATGACCGATCACGGCAATATCTTTGGGGCTGTTAAGTTCTTTAAGCAGGCTAAAAAAGCTGGAATTAAGCCTATCCTAGGAATGGAAGCCTACTTTACGCAAGATGCTTCATTAAAGAATGCTGATAATAAATACCATCATCTTATACTGCTTGTTGAAAATGAAATAGGATACAAAAACCTTTGTAAGCTCATCGCTTTTTCCTATCAGAAAGGCTTTTATTTCAAGCCACGTATCGACTATGCAATACTTGAAGAGCATTCGCAAGGCCTTATAGCAACATCTGCGTGCCTTGGTGGACATATTCCCTCTCTCCTTATGCAAAACAATATGAAAGAAGCAGAAGAGCGAATCGACTGGTTTTTACGAGTATTTGGTCCCGACCGCTTCTACTTAGAAGTTCAACCTGAAGATCTCGCTGAACAAAAAATACTTAATAAAAAGCTGTTCGATATAAGCAAAAAAAAAGGGGTCTCATGTGTTGCGGCGGGAGACTGTCATTATCTTACTGCGGAGGATAGAGAAGCTCATGAAGTTATGCTTTCTATTCAAACACAGCATAAAATTACCGATCCTGATCGCTTTACTTTTGGAGATTGCCGAGTACACGTAAGAACCGAACAAGAAATGTTAAGCATCTTCTCACATGAAGAAGAGGCTGTATGGAATAGTGGGAAAATAGCAGATAGATGTACTTTTGACTTTCAAACCGGAAAACTGTTTTTTCCTCAGTTTGAACTCCCTGCCGAAATTACTCAAGCCGACTACTTTACACAGCTCTGTAAAAAAGGGCTTCAAAAACTTTTCGATGATGAACGTATAGAAAAAAGTTTAGAGCAGGTCTATTACGATCGGCTCGCTATTGAGATGGATCTTATAATAAAGGTAGGTTTTGTAGGATACTTCTTAGTAGTAAGTGATTTTATCGGATGGGCCCGTGATCATAATATTCCTGTAGGCCCTGGTAGAGGCTCCGCTGCTGGATCTTTGGTTGCTTGGGCACTTCAGATAACCGATATAGATCCGATAAAATACAATCTTCTTTTTGAACGATTTTTAAATCCAGAACGGGTATCAATGCCCGATATAGATATCGACTTTTGTATTGAGGGTAGAGATGCTGTCATTCAGTACGTACGTGATAAGTATGGTCACGATAAAGTAAGCCAGATTATTACCTTTGGTACTATGATGGCAAAAGGTGTCCTTAAAGATGTAGCACGTGCTCTTGGTTTCCCTTTTGAAGATTCTAATGCGTTAACCGATCTTATTCCTGATCAGTTAAAGATCACTCTCCAAGAAGCACTTGAACAAGAACCAAAACTTGGTGAGCTTATTGCGACCAATCCAAAAATAGCAAAACTCTTTGATTTAGCACGAAGACTTGAAGGTATCACGCGACATGCATCTAAACATGCTGCAGGGATCGTTATTTCACCTGATCCTATTAGCGATGTGCTTCCTGTCTACATTCCACCTAAATCAACGGAACTCGTAACTCAGTATGCTATGACCGAACTTGAAAGCTTGGGTTTTTTAAAAATGGACTTTTTGGGGCTTAAAAACCTCACGCTTATACAACGGGTCATAACATTAATTCAGGAACAGCATACAATAACCATTACCGTGCCGAAAATACCGCTTGACGATCTTCCTACCTTTGGCCTCCTTTCACGTGGCGAAACTTCAGGCGTATTTCAGTTAGAATCGAGCGGTTTAAAAGACGTTTTACGTCGTTTACAACCGGCCTGCTTTGAGGATATTATTGCGGTCAACGCACTCTATCGACCAGGACCACTCGGATCGGGAATGGTCGACGATTTTATCGAAAGAAAACATGGAAAACAGAAAATTTCTTACATTTTTCCAGAACTTGAGCCAATTCTAAAAGAGACCTACGGGGTTATTGTATACCAGGAACAGGTGATGAAAATCGCTTCCGCAATCGCCGGCTACACACTCGGAGAGTCAGATATACTCCGTCGAGCAATGGGTAAAAAGAAAGCTGAAGAGATGGCAGCTCAAAAGACTATTTTTGTTGAAAAGGCTATTAAACGAAACTTTTCGAGTAAAAAAGCTGAAGAGCTCTTTGATCTTATGGCATACTTTGCAGGATATGGATTTAACAAATCTCACTCGGCAGCCTATGCCCTTATCGCGTATCATACCGCCTATTTAAAAGCAAACTATCCTACCGAATTTTTGGCCTGCTTAATATCTTTAGAAGCGAGTCATGGAGAGCAGATGGCTCACTATATCTATGAAGCACGTGATCGAGGAATTACCGTACTTCAGCCCGATATAAATCGCTCTCAAGTAAATTTTAGCATAGAAGAAAAATCGATACGTTTTGGGCTTCACGGAATTAAAAATGTGGGATTAATAGCCCTTCATAATATCATCGCCGAACAGAAAAAATCTCCCTTTAAGGATCTCTTTGATTTTTGCAAGCGGCTAGATTTAAGGACCTGTAATAAGCGCGTTCTTGAAAATCTTATCTATGCAGGAGCTTTTGATACACTGCCTGGCAACCGCCATCAAAAAATCGAAGAACTCCCTCTCATTATTGATAAAGCACTTGAGAAAAAGAAATCTGAAAAAACAGGACAAATGGGGCTTTTTGACTCTGTGCCTTCCCTCAATGGATCTTCAGATGAAGGACACATCTTTGCTCCTCGCCCTGAATGGCCTGAAAGTCAGCGACTAGAAAAAGAAAAAGAGGCACTTGGTGTGTATATAAGTGCTCAGCCTCTTGATATGTACGCACGACATATTGCCTATATCAAAGCATTAAGCTTTGAACAGGCATCCCAAAAACCGGCAGAAACTCAGGTAACCTGTTGTGGTGCACTTAAAACACATAAGGTAGTTACCACAAAAAAAGGGGACAAAATGGCATTTGCTCTCTTTGAAGATTCTGTAAGTAAAGCGGAAGTCATTATTTTCCCAAAGCTCTTTGCAAAAGTAGAGGAATTGCTCTCAGAACATACCATATTTGTTATAAAAGGAGCCGTTGAAACGACGCCACAAGGAATAAAAATAAAAGCACAGTCATGTATCCCTATAGATTTCATATTTCAACAAGGAGTCTGCGAAAAACTGTTTTTACGTCTTCCTGATACGCTTGAAAGAACCGTTCTCAGCTCACTTAAACATTCTTGGAAACCGGGAGCTATCCCAGTAGAGTTTCAGTTTACTGAACACGCTAAATTCTTTAGCCTTAAAGCAAAAGAGCGCATATTACTTGATCCTGAATTTCTTTCAGCTGCTGAATCACTTGGACTAGAAATTTTCATTAAGCTTTTATAGCGAATCTTAAGCAGCTTCTCTCATTTTCATTCCTCGAACCTACTGATTTGCCAATGAGATCTTTTTCCCTCACTATCCTACAACGCTCAACCGCTGGAAAGCGTCTCAACCTCATTAAAATAGCGACTCTTAGATACACGCCCCCAGCTTAATAAAATATTTTATTAAATTATAATATATTTTATTGCAATTTGAGTTATTATTTTGATAGTATCAAAGAAGTAAGTATAAACTATCTTTCAATCATGAGCAAACACAAGGAGACTCTATGAAATTATTAACACGCTCTGCACTATCACTAGCTTGTGCCATAGCATTAAGTTCTAGCTTAATACTAGCTGCTAACCCTAAAGATCCGGGATTTGATCTCATTAATAAGACCGGCAAGCCGGTTACTATTCGAGTAGTAAATGGTGATCAAGCATCCATAGAAAAGGCAATTGTAGAACCAGCAAAAACGTTACTGGGAAAAACATTAAAAGCAAACAGTAAAAATGCTCCCCTAGATATAAGCCAACCAACAATGCTTATAGTCTGGGATAAAGCGATGAACAATCCTAAAGACGAAATTTTAACAGTAGGCGTAGGTATAGCGGATGCGGGAACTGAAAAGTTCTTTTACAACTGGACTATAAAACCAAAACCTAATTTTGTGTACCATTTTAAACCTGGTAAATCGATCTATGTAACTCTTGATAAAAATGGAGAGCTGAGACCTCAATCAGGTCCTCTTAAAGGAATTACAGGAAAAACAGAAGCTGGATTCCCCTTAAAAAACATAGTAAAAAAAGATGAGATTTTGCGTTATAAAGGGATAACAAATCCTCAAACGGGAGCGCTAGAAGAGAAATAAGATTCGTTCTTTCTTAGCTCAACGTAAATAAAGGAACTTCAATAGTAGGTTACTCTCTCAATACCGAGAGTAACCTTACTCCTCTAATCCTTTTTTCCTGGTACCCGAGGCCTAGACTTCACACCCCATAGGGTGCTTGCTCACGATAGCTTACCACAGCAAAAAGATGAAGACTCCCCGTTCTTTGTTTTGCTCTTAAGCTTACCTCATTTTAGAGGGCACACGGTACCGGTTTTTTTCTCTCAGTACACAGATAAACCCCCTTCTTTTACGTATCATTAGAGATTAAAACAGAACGATCCACTGATTATTCCCACTTCTTTATCAGAAAATTTCATAGCCAATGTTTGATCTTTTCTTTCTTGTTGCCACACATTTCTTTCCTTTTTTTTAAATATTTATTACCCTAAAATCTAACTATTTTCCAATTATCCTCTTAATAAGGTTATTTCATGAAATTTCATGTATTAGCAGAAACCCTCGTAGCTTTAGAAAAAGAATCTTCTCGCACTAAAATGACCGAACTGTTAGCAGATCTCCTTTCTCGAGCCACCCCTCATGAGGCTCAAATAATAAGCTATCTCACCCTTGGTACCTTACGGGCGCAATATAAGGCTAACCAGTTTAATTTTGCGGAAAAAAGTATGCTTAAACTTCTTGCCCACCTCGAAGGGCTCACCCTTTCTGAATTTACCCACACGGTACGTGAACGGGGCGATGTAGGGATAGCTATCCTACATTCACAGTGGCCTTCTCAAGAAAAAAATGTAACTCTTTTGGAAGTATACCATCAGCTTGAGCAGCTCCAAACTCTTTCAGGAACAGGATCCCAAGAAGAAAAAGCTACCCTTCTTGCCGCCATATTACAAAGTGTGGATGCTCTGTCTGCCTCCTTTATTATCCGTATCGTTCTAGGAACTATGCGTCTTGGCTTTTCAGATATGACCCTTGTTGATGCCTTGTCGTGGATGGCTAAAGGGGATAAATCGTTAAAAAAAGATCTTGAACAGGCCTACAATTTGTGTGCAGATATAGGATATATTGCCTTTTTATTAAAAGATCAAGGGCCTCAAGCGCTGAGCACTGTTCATCCGACTATCGGTATCCCTATTCGACTGGCGGCGGCCGATCGGGCTGAAAGCCCCCGAGCTATTATTGAAAAAATTGGACCCTGTTATGCGCAACCAAAACTTGATGGATTTAGGCTTCAGATACATATTGATACCAAAAATAAACGCATATGGTTCTATTCCCGAAACCTTCATGATATGTCCTCAATGTTTCCCGATCTGCACGAAGCTTTCCAGTGTATGCATGTCGATACTCTTATAGTAGAAGGGGAAGCAATCGTTTATGATGAGGAAACTGAAAGCTTTTTACCCTTTCAAGAAACCGTTAAAAGAAAAAGAAAACATGATATTGAGGAAGTTGCACAGAGCCTTCCGCTGCGCTTATTCTTATTTGATATTCTTTATCTAAATGGCAAAGCGGTCATAGGCATGCCCCATACAGAACGCAGAGCACTGCTTGAGCAGACGTGCGGCCTATGCAGCGATAAACGTATCAATGTAATCGAAGAAAAATACTGTACTAACCCGAAAGAGCTTGCCGACTATTTTAATGAACAGATAACACGCGGACTTGAAGGATTAGTCGTAAAACGACCGGATGCTTTGTATCAGCCGGGCAAGCGCAACTCCAACTGGATAAAACTCAAACGTCATGAAGAAGGACATCTTCGCGATACTATCGATGCGGTAATTTTAGGATACTATTCGGGAATGGGAAAACGAGCATCCTTTAAAATAGGAGCTTTTCTGGTAGGGATCTATAACCCCGAAAAAGATCGGTTTGAAACTTTAGCAAAGGTAGGTACTGGCTTAAAAGATGATGAATGGATTGAGCTAAAAAAGACCTGTGATGAAATTCGTGTAGCTGAAAAGCCCCATAATGTGGTATGTGCATCAGAGTTAGCACCCGATGTATGGACAAATCCTTCAACTGTAGTCGTTATTTTAGCTGATGAAATAACCCAGTCTCCTTTACACACTGCTGGAAAAACGGAAAATCATCTTGGATTTGCTTTACGATTTCCACGCTTTATGGGATATGCTATTGACAAAACAGCGATACAGGCAACATCGATAGATGAGTTAAAAAAGCTCTATAAACTTCAGTATACATCCTGATACTCACTATGTTGTTTTTTCTGCTCAATACATGCTATCATAGTGAAAACTAGCTTATAAAAAGGAGTACCTATGGCCTCTGGAAAAAAATTTATATTAGATACAAACGTTCTCTTGGATGACCCACATTCAGTGTTTAGTTTTGATAACAGTTCCGTTGCGATACCTATGGACGTTCTGGAAGAACTTGATAGGTTCAAAGCTGACTCTTCTGAGCGAGGGTACAACTGTAGAGAAGTTATACGCCAGTTGGATGTCCTACGCAGCCGAGGATCACTCGCAGACGGAGTCCCTCTTGAGAATGGAGGAACTTTACAAATTCTTTTAAAAGATAGTTCAGATATCTGCGACATACCCCTTTCTCTCAAGATAGCTGATAATAGAATATTATATGCAGCATACTGCGAAAAACAGAAAGGCTTTGATGTGCAATTTATATCCCAAGATATAAACGCCCGTGTAAAAGCAGACGTTATTGGAATACCTGCCTTTGACTATATTAGAAGTAACGCCCCTAAAAAGGAGCTCTACAAAGGATGGATTACACTCCAAGTCCCTGCAGTACAGCTTAAGCAGGAGCAGCCGGAAGATTTACTAAAATATAGTAAAGAGTACAGTTTTTCTATCAATGAATTTATCTTATTGGAAAGTAAAAACAATCCTTTTAATAATGCCCTTTTTCGTTATATGGGAAACGGTAAATTCAAAGCAGTTCATCCACCAGATCTCGGATGGCCTTTAAAAGCTCGTAATCCACAACAACTTATGGCAATGGATCTCCTTTTTGACAATTCTGTTCAACTTGTATCATTGCTTGGCCCAGCAGGAACCGGCAAAACGTTTTTAGCATTATTAGCAGGTCTCCATAAAGTACTTATGGAACATGACTATGAAAAAATGCTTATAACACGCCCCGTTATTCCTTTAGGTCCTGATATAGGGTATCTTCCAGGGGATGTACAAGAAAAACTTCATAACTGGATGCAACCCATTTATGACAATATGGATTTTATAACCCATTCTATAAATACTGCCCACGATGCTTCTCAAGAAATACATGAGAGACATGGAAGACCTGACAAATATGAACATGACAGAGACAGTAGAGACCATCGTGAATCACGCTATCGTAAGAAAAGACAGTTTCATAAAAAAGCTATGCCTTCACTTGATGATCTCATAAAAGATAAAAAACTGAGCTTAGAAGCCATTACCTACATGCGTGGCCGCTCTATACCTTACCAATATGTGCTCATCGATGAGGTGCAAAACTTAACTCCTCACGAAGTCAAAACACTCATTAGCCGTATGGGAGAAGGAAGTAAGGTTATATTGGCAGGGGATCCTGACCAAATCGATGTCCCATTCCTTAACCGTTACAATAACGGCCTCGTTGTAGCCGGAGCAAAGCTAAAAAACTTTGCATTAACCGGCACAGTATTTCTAGAATCGAGTGAACGAGGAGAGCTCAGTAGACTGGCAGGGGAGCTTTTATAAAGCACCTAGCCGTATAAGCTCTGTGCGAATGTATTTGAAATTATTGTCTTTTACTAAAAGTGCTTTAAAGCCCCTTTTGCGTGCTGCGTCGACGTTAACTTTTTGGTCATCAATAAGAATGCACTCGGCAGGATCTAGCTTATATTTTTCGATAAAGTAGTTAAAAATATGGTCATAGGGCTTAATAAGCCCTAGCTGACCTGAAACAATAAGCCCTTTAAAGTGCCTGAAAAGACTACGTTTAGTTTTATACAGCTGCTCAAATCCCTGTTTGTCGAAATTTGAGAAGATAAAGCTTTGATTTCTTAAGCTACCATCTTTATTGCGCACCTGCATGCATTCTTCTAAAAGCCTATATCCTTTTTTAATAGGATAGGTATGCTCCGCAAGAATAACAGGATCAAACATTTTTTTGATCGTTTTTTTTATAAGATTTTTTTCACTCGAACTATCAAAGAATTCGCTTTTATCAAGGATCTCAATCATAGCATTAGCACGCTCTACAATCTCTTTGCCCATTATAGTACCTGCCTGCCACTGACACATAATTACCGGTAATAGCATTCCGTCACCTGTTTCAGCTTTAAGATCTCTTTGAGGCCTTTCAAGAAACCCTAACACTTCAAAAAGCCTATGCTGAATTTTTGAGGGATTTCTTAAATCTCGAACAATATGAGTAATAAAACGTCCAAGACCTACTTCCTGCGCGATACCAATTTTACTGGCATCAACAAGAACGCCCCCCAGATCCCACATAAGAATTTTTGCATGACTAATCGAAGAGACCGCCAAAAACAGACATACACTCAGTTTTTTTATCATTAGAAACACCTTATACTATAAAAAATTCTACCTATACGTATTTTTATACGTCTTCTACCTCTAAACTTTGTTCATAGTCTATACTATCTCTAAAAGCTCTACAAATCCCATCTACTAGATTCATTATTGTATCATCACTCATGAGCAGTGAAAAATAGTCTGCACATCATAAGAGTCAAGTAATCGCTCCTCTAAAAATACCGATCACAGGCACCCTACCTCAAAGAAAATAAACTGTGTCTCCCTGATATGCCTTTTTATATGCACGTCTAAAACCATTGAAATACATTGTATTTAAATACACTGTAGTGAAAACACACTGTATTTAAAAAAATACCACCTTAAGGTCATATATACCCGAATCTTACAAGCATCTTCTATTTTTTCCTCAATACCACTCCTTACTACCTTTTCTTTATATTTTCGTAAGTATTAAGATGATTCAAAGGTTAAAACCCTTTTAAAACAGTTTTTTATATTACTTCAGTGCTTCTTTAAAATAATCAAAACTTATAAAAATAGTTGAAAATTACTATTTCACAAACTCCTTCCTAGGTTCTCTTCTTTAGAAACATCATTATGGATACAAGGACCATTCTTCAAAGGGACTTCACTAAAGATTTTATAGGTGTAAAATCCATTGCAATTGATTATTTTTAAAAATATAGTATAATAAAAAATAAATTCTAGATCGCCGAATCTTTAGCTCATTATCAATTAGTTTCCGAAAGAACCTTTATGAATATGTATAACCACACCGCTTTTTTGTTTCTATTAGGAGTAAGCCCACTCCTCTGGTGCATGAACGAGAAGACTATTCTTATCAAATCGCCAACAACGATAAAATTTCTATCGGGCAATGAGATTACCATTGCTCAAGAAGGCGATGAACTAATTTTTTATAAAGCGACAGCCCCTGTTAAAGAATATGATATAGCTAACCTAGAAATAGAGCGAATGCCCGCCACTTCTAAATCTCTCAACGATCTTTCTATGATTATGGCTCTCTCCCGTCTTCCCAACACTATTAGACAAAAGATTTCCGATTTTATAATCGGCACATCGAGGCTAACCAAAGTTGAAACTTTTCATACGTTAAGACATTCACATGAAGTAACATCCGTAGCTTATAGCCCTGATAGCAAACTCATTCTCACCGGTTCAGAAGATAAAAAAGTTCGTTTATGGAATGCTAAGACAGGAGAATTTCTTCTAAAGATACAGTTTTCAGATAGCATCTGCTCTGTAGGATTTAGCGCCGATTGCTCTACGTTCCTTATTGATTTAAAAGCTGACATAACCGATCAACAAGACACCCTAGATACATTACCAAAGAAGCCAAAATACCTCTATCGTAGAGTATCAATAGACTCTTCTGCCATATACCTGGTGGGCACTCTAGATTATACTCTTGGTGTACCTGAGTATCTTTCTACTGTTACCTGCGAAAGCCCCCTCTTAGAGATCCCTGGACAACATTCTAAAGTTGCATTCGGTCCCGATGAAACCACCGTTGTAAGTGGATCAGAAGATAAAAAAGCACGGATTTGGAGAAAAGAAGAAGGCCAATCCATACTTACCCTTATGTATGAATTAGAGCATAAAGATCCGGTTAGCTCAGTATCCTCTAGCACCGACGGAAAAATAATCTTTACCGGTACCAACGCAGGAACTGTATACATATGGTCTGCTAGTAAAGGTTATCCTATCTCAGACTGGAATGCATCCGAAGGACGCAAACTCTGTCATTCCAACACCATCAACGCAGTAGCAATGAGTCCCGATAGGAAAAAAATTCTTACGGGCTCACACGATGGGACAGTTCGCCTCTGGGAGGCAGAAACTAAAGAGGAACTTTTTATACTTATATTTCCGTTTCATATAAACTCAGTAGCATTTAGCCCAGATGGAAAATCTATACTTATAGGGTGTGAAAATGATAAAGCATATATCGTGGATATCCCTTCAGATGATGTTATCGACTGGATTCTCCATAAAATAACGCCTTTTGAAGCATTGCTCATCCTCAAAACTCTCGAAGCCCAACAAACAGGTGGTTTCTTAAAAGTTGAAAAAAATAGTTTCGAATATGAGCTTTTTTCAACATTACCAGCGTCTATTAGAGAATATTTAATAAAATGGTATAAGATAATAGTGGAACAGGAAGACGTTTGCAAAGACAGTTCTATCTTAGAAATTACGTCCTTTGATACCTCTGTTAAAACAAAGCCTTCTAGCATTGAAACTTCAGAAATGTATGAAACAGCCATAAGCAGCTCTAGTGAAGAAGAAAACCTACAGAAAGATCAAAGTGAGAACAGTTATACGGAATCTACGGGCGAAAGACTATTAAAAATTTTAAAAGAACATGACCAGTGGCGAGCACAAAGAGACCTTTCTGAAAATCTTATGAGCGATTTGGATAAAAAAATAGATGAGCACAACAGTTATCGAAGTAGTACCGATATACCAGAAGACACTCCAGAAGATAGTATAGAGGATAGTCACCTCGATAAAGATACCCATGAGCTACCCTGTTGTATACAGTAAATTTTTGGGAATTCTATCGAAGTCTCACAACCCACAGATACACCATGCTTATAAAGAAATACGAACAACGTAACTAGTCAGCCTCATTATGAGTGAGATTCTTACAATGAGAAGAGAGCTTCACCAGAAAACTCCCCTATGTGCTTCAGAAGATGCCGGTTATAGAGTACTATTAAGAAAAACCTGCAGTAAACCTTTAAAAAAAACTATATCTATTTAAATAAGGCCCCCTCATGGGGCTTGATATAAAATTTAACTTGAAACTATTTCAAATAACAATATAATTAATAATAACATTATAGAAAATAAAAAAACTCGAGATACCCTACTGCATAATTTAAAATAATCAGCGTATTAAAAAGAGATATCGCTTTATGGAGTTAGGCTCCGCAGTAGATTTAGAGCAGTTAGAACACACCCAATACTCCTTAAGGATTCCATGAATACCAAAATAACGGTACTAGCCTTTTTATTTCTTACAACCTTTGGCATCGGTTCCTCACTTTTTGCAATGCAGGCAGAAGACCACCTTACCAATTTTTTTAAAACTAATTGCCCTCTCTTTTCAAACATTCTTATAGAAAATGTAGTCTCTTCTCCAGATCATCAACAAGCGCAGAAAGATTTATGCTCCTTGGTATCTACCAGCAATTTTTTTAAAAATTTTTTCCAGGGTCAAGAGAGTTCAATTGAACTACTTAAGTATATACATAAAAGTCACTCTCTTTCACTAGAAGAAATGCTTCCTTTTTTATTTTTGATAAATAGTAAAGTTGCATGTTATTATTATGCGAGAAAATATACCAATGAGAGTGAACAAAGTCCTTTTTCTGAATTCCTAACTAGTGGAAATCCCCAAATCAGAGAAAGTGTGGCACAAGCTATTGCTGAACAGTATAAGGGTGAAGATAGTAGCTCTGATAAGAATTTTGAATGTAGCCCTAATACTATGCGTTTTTTAGCCCGATCCTGGAAATTTTTATCTGATACAGATTCTTCTTGCCCTAAAAACATCTGCTCCTTTTTTTCCTTAGAAAAAGCACTTTCTATTTTCGACAACGCTTTGGCTGATACTCTTGCCAAAGAACTTTCTCCTTTCCAAATTTTTAATACTTTGCGTCAAAACCATGCTCTATGGCTGATAAGTTTATTAAAGCTTATTGATGAAGAAAAGTTAACGGCTGATGTTTCCTGTAATACCTGTCTTTTTGATATACTCGACATGAAACTTCAACCAGAAAAGCAAATAGAGTTAGCAAAAACATTTATTAAATGGGGAGCTGATGTCAATTCTAGAAATTTTTTAAGAAGGACTCCTTTACATAGAGCCGCCCAAAAATATAATTCCCATGTAATGGAATTTCTTTTATCTAAAGGGGCCAACCCCCATTTAATAGATCTTTTGTGCTACACTCCTTTTGAAAGTATTAGAGATAGTTCATACCTAGCAATTGTATGTAAAGTACTCTTTTTAATAATTATGCTAAACGCATTGAATCATAATATTAATATTCACGATACGCAATTGGAAAAAGCAATTACCTTTGCCTTATTTTTACAAGGAACACGCATGATTCTCAATAATGCTCGTTACATTGACTCTTCTAGAGATAAAGAACATGAACTTAAGAGAAAAAATACTATACAGATACTGGAAGAAAAGTGCGGTATGTTAAATCATGATTTTGGCTCTGAGAACTATATGAATAATAAAATAGTTAATATTTTTATTCGTGAAGGAATCGAATTTGTAAAATTCACTCTTGTTTTCTATGTATTTATTAATTCTATCTATTTTATTTCTTGATTATTACATTAACTGATTTTTGATACTATCCCGGTTGGGGATGATCAGCTACAACACCTATCTAATTAAGGATTCCATGAATACCAAAATAACGGCATTAGCCTTTTTATTTCTTACAACCTTTTGCATCAGTTTCTCACTTTTTGCAATGGAGACAGAAGACCACCTTACAAATTTTTTCGAGACTACCTGTCCTTCATTACCCACTTTGCTTGTAGAAAAAGTAGGTTCTGGTCAAAGCTTTCAAAAGGCCCTTGAAAACCTATGCTCTTTAGCGCATACCAATCGTTCTATAGGTAATTTTTTCAAAGACAAAAATAACTCAATCGATCTTATTAAGTTCATTCATGCTCTGTATCCAATTATTCGCCAAGAAATGTCTTCACTACTCTTTGTTATTAATACCGATATTGCACGCGAATACTATTTTCAAACCGCTTTTCGAGATCTCGGAAAAACAGGTGATACTGATGGTATAATAGATCACTATGCTCCCGATTCTGCTCTTAGAAAAGCTTTAGACGAAGCAATTAATAACGACAACCTTCATAAAGTACCTCTCTTGCTGTGTCTTGGTGGATCGCTAACGCCAGAAAAAGAGAGCAATACTGGTACTAATTTTCTACAAGAAGCAGTTGAAACCCATAATTATACCCTTGTTAAAATATGTCTAGAAACAGGAAAAATAGATATTACCTCTCCCTGTTTTCATAAGGTTTGTACCTACGTAAAAAACGAAACCCCACGACTCTTTCCACCCTTTATTAAAGCTGGTGCGTGTCTGGGCGCCCCTTGTGTTTGTAAAAATCTTTTTCAAAGCTCACCGTGTGCTAATTTCTTAAAAAAAGCAGTTAAAGACCGTAATCCTGCACTACTCAACAAATGTATTACATATGGAAATAGAGATATCCACGATATATCATTCTATAACGCCTTTAAAAGCGCTCTTAAAAGCGGTGTGAGCTCACTTGTTACACCCTTTATTAAGTCCGGTATCTCTCTTGATACCCTCTGCCGTTGCCAAAATCTTTTTCACAGTAAAGATACAGCTCCTATAACCCGCCCATGCTATTTTTGTCTTATACCTGTACACGAAGCACTCCAGTATCCTCTCGATCTTCATATCAGCAGTATAGAAAATTTTGGACTGGAAATTGAAAAGGAAATACGAGAATTTCGTGAAAAAGAAACGTATAAATTTTGGAAAAAATTCAGTGATAGAGGGCTCGTTTCTTATACGCAAGAGCGTCCTAAAGAACGTTCTGAAAAAGAATTCTCGGAAAAGCTTTTATCATCAAAGTATGTACAAAAGATGGGAATTATAACAGCTCTCGTTGAGGCTGGTGCAGATATAAACAAACAGAAAAGCCTTTTAGGGGGCTCTTTAGAAACTCCTTTATATGATCTTATCAGAAATTCTCATAGTCCCTGGAACAAACATGTATGCCAAAAAAAAATAACCTGTTTTGTTGAGTGGCTTAAAGCATCTGCTGCGTACCTTTCTTTGTTTCCCGATATACATAAAATCTATGTGCGTACTAATACACAAAAATGTCCTGTTGAATTCCTAGAAGGTTTCGTACAGTTGGGCGCTAATATTAACGTTAAGAATGTTTTTAGAAGAACTCCTTTACATGTTTCCGTTCAAGAACAGAATAGTAAAATAGTTGAATTCCTTTTATTTAAAGGGGCATCAGCTGATTCATCTGATATCTTTGGTAATACACCTTTGGATGAGGCGCGGGGCCAGACACTCTCCACTCTAGGTCGGATACTACAGTTC
>JACDFK010000087.1 GCA_013815795.1 Candidatus Babelota bacterium
CTTTGAGTGAGCGCAAGCAGGAAATAAATATGATTCTTGCTAAAGATCGTTACAAAGATGCTATCGATCAGTTTTATGATACACTCCTTAAAGAGTCAGCCCCTTTTATACGTTATATCGATAAAAAGGATGATATTTCAAACTAGTTTTTTTGTACTATAGAAAAGGAGCATAGAGACCAACTCTATGCTCCTTTTCTGTGTTCTTTTTTAGAGAAATGAGAAATTATATAAAATTAAGTGGGTTTTCATATCTGTTAGAAAAACCTACTAGGTAGATGTTTTTTCATAGAATAAGAAGTTATTTCTGAGAGGTTCCTTTAAAGTTTACTGATTCGTAAGTCTTGTCTTTTTCTTAGAAAATAGATTTTCTTACAAATTGGGAATTCAATTCCCAATTTCACATAATTTATTGAAAGAGCTGCTTTAAAAGGGTATGCTAGAGAAAATAAAGTGGAAAAAAGGAGAGTGATGATAAAACGAGATCTCATTGATTATGTTCGCAAAGCTGCCTCGCAGTTTAAGGTTGTGGCTATTCTTGGGCCACGGCAGTCGGGTAAAACCACTTTGGTTACTACAGTTTTTGATAAGCATAGGTATGTTTCGCTTGAAGACTATGATGTACGAGCTTATGCGAAACAAGATCCACGGCTGTTTTTACAAGAATATTCAAATGAACAGGGACTCATTCTAGACGAAGTTCAGCATGTTCCTGAACTTTTATCGTATATTCAAACAATTGTTGATCGAGAGAAAAAAAATGGATTTTTTATTCTTACAGGGTCGCAAAATTTACTGATTAATCAGGCTGTAAGCCAAACGTTAGCGGGCAGAGTAGCACTTATTACCTTGTTGCCGTTATCTATCAGCGAATTGCAGAATGCTACGATGCTTCCCGAAACCATAGAAGAAGCAGTTTTTAATGGTTCATATCCCTCTATATATGGGGATCATACGAGTCCTGAACAGACATACTCTTATTATATACGTTCTTATATTGAGAGAGATGTACGAGATATAAAAAATATTACGAACTTGACCCTTTTCCAACGTTTTTTGCAATTATGTGCGGGAAGAACGGGGCAAATTCTTAATTTGTCTTCACTGGGAAACGATCTTGGTATAGATCATAAAACTGCTCGATCGTGGCTTTCTGTTCTTGAGGCAAGCTATATTGTCTTTTTATTATATCCCTATTATAAAAATTTTGGCAAAAGGGTTATTAAATCTCCAAAGATCTATTTTGTCGACACAGGTATAGCATGTTCCTTGTTAAATATTAGGTCTCCACAGGAGCTTTTTTCTCATTATTTAAGGGGAGGTTTGGTCGAATCTTATATTATCTCTGACCTTTATAAGCAGTATTACAATTGTGATCGACGTCCTTCCCTTTATTTCTGGCGAGACCTTCAGGGTAACGAAATAGATTGTGTTATAGAGGAATCACTTTTTGGGGCTCTTATTGAAATAAAGGCAGGAAAAACAGTTACTTCCGACTATTTTAAACATTTTTCTCATTGGAAAAATATTACTGAGCTTACTACAAAAAACTATGTTATTTATGGGGGTGCTGATATTCAAAATCGTTCTGAAGCCATGGTACTTAGTTGGAAATCTGCGGGAAACTTGGTTGCCTCGTTGCCAAAGGTAGAATCTTACACTGAACAAGGGGTAACTTCACAGGAAAATCATGAAGAATCAGATTTTCCTAAGACACCTTAATTTTATTTCATTAACTTACGTTTAAACAAAAATTGCTGGTAATTATAAATTGATTTTTTAAAGAGAGCTAGAAAGGTCTACTTCTTACGTACTTGTGGAGTTTTTGTGAATTTGGGAATCTGATTCCCAAATTCACAAAAATAGAGAAGTAAACCCATCCGGTGGGCTCTTACGAGAGAATTAAAACTATAATAATTCAGTAAACGAGTGAGGTGGGAAAGTAAAAGGTACTGTTGGATAAATCTACGTTGAAAAAAGATTATAAGTACTATGAATTTGATTAAAAGAGATAATGAATCATCATCTACTAAAAGCAGATGTTAAGAGGAATCTTTAATTCTTTATAAATACTTGCAGTAGGTGGTATTGATGATAAGTGGACAAATCCATGATTGCACCGTGGATTTGTCCACTTATCATCAATACCATTTCTAGTACTAGATTTAAGAACGACCTACCTATTAAAGTTCGAAGTTTTTTTCCAGAAATTCAGTTTCAATAAGAAGGGCTTTTTCTATGAGATTTTTTTTCTGTTCAGCGTATTCCGGTTTGGTATCAAAATAGGCAGTTAAGAGCTGCTCGAGATTCATATCGGTCTTTATGGCAGCTCGTCGTTCACGGGTTTCTTGTTTATGAACGGGAAAAATGCCAACAAGATACCAACAGCCAACGCAGGCTTTTTGGACCCGACTTATATCGACAGAATCTTTCGTATGTGCGGGAAGAAAATAAAGAATCTTAATAATAGCGTTTGTAATCGTATGCCGTTCAATCTCTTGCAAGATCTGTTCTGTAGGGGCTTCCACTTCATTAAGTTGGACCTCGATTTGAATTAAAGAACGAGTAGGGGTCTTAATAAATTCATAGGTTACTTCTTCTTTTTCATGAATAGTAACATA
This sequence comes from Candidatus Babelota bacterium, assembly GCA_013815795.1. Taxonomy (GTDB): domain Bacteria; phylum Babelota; class Babeliae; order Babelales; family Babelaceae; genus PRDV01. Next base: position 2,621 of record JACDFK010000087.1, read on the forward strand.
ACAGAACCCTTTTTCTTCTTTGCGTTCTCCAAAATCGACCCGTTCAATCGAACCCGAATAGACAATAGGGGGAAGACAGGTTCCATTTACGTTTTGAAAACGATGTAAATGCCCCAGAGCAACATAGTCAAAAGGGGCGATGCCAAGTTGCGAAGGAAGAAAAAAGGGATCTGTTCCATAAATTGCTCTTTTTTCAGAGCCAGAAAATATCCCTGAACTGACCGTTAAATGGCCTGCAAGTACTGCAGGAAGAGAAGAATCCAAAGCTTCGGCAAAAGAAGCGATAATTCTACTTACGCCACTACTTATATACTCGGTTATTTCGTGTGGATTTATATCGGAATGTTGATCACTTAAAGCAAGAGTATTTCGTGTAGGCCAAGGAATTCCTACAATCTGTACAGGACCACTTTTTGTAGGAAGAACAAAACTCGTAGGCTTTGCAATAACATGAAATCCATCAAGAGGAATCTGTCCAAAAATCTCCAGAGCATGGGCTTTCCCAAAACTGAGAGGGTTGTCATGATTACCTACGACAATAACGATCGGAATCCCTGCTTTATAAAGTCTTAAAAAACAGCTCATTAATAAGCGCTGATGTGTGGGTGTCGGATGAGCTGTTTTATACGCATCACCGGAAAAAAGGAAAAAGTCGACCTCTTTTTCTAGGGCGAAGTCGATGCAAAAGTTAAGTGCCTTTTCAAAATCAATAAGCCGTGAATGGATTCCTGTTTTTGGATCGATACGACCATAGTTTTCCATGCCAAAATGTATATCCGCTGTATGAATAAATCGTATCATAAGGATGCTTCGGGTAAGGGGTTTTTAGAGGCGAGATAGCGATTTTTGAGTGCTACTGCATACTGTTCTTTATTGATTTGCCGTTCTCGTGCAATTGCTAATGCATACGCAGGCACGCTCTGAGTTATCACAGATCCGGCAGCAACGATAGATCCTTCTCCTATGATTACCGGTGCAATAAGAGAGGCGTGGGTCCCTATAAAGGCATTGTTTTCTATAGTTGTTACATGTTTCGATACACCATTATAGTTACAGGTGACCGTTCCCGCCCCAATAGTAACTTCTGATCCAATCTGTGCATTACCAAGGTATGCTAAATGTTTCGCTTTAGTCTGTTTTCCGATGGAACTTTTTGTAACTTCTACAAAGTTGCCTATGACACTTTTTTCATCGAGAGTAGTTCGACTATGGATATGGGCAAAAGGCCCTACCGTGCAGCCTCGATGTACTGTGCTTGAACTTATAACTGAATGGGATTTAATAGTAACGTCGTTGGCGAGGTGGGCATTCTCAATAGTGCAAAAGGCATCGATAAAGACGTTAGTGCCAACGGTTGTTCCTTTACGTAGTTGTACTCCATAACCTATAACAGTATCTGCTCCTATAGAAACATCACTATCGATAGAAACAGATTGAGGAGCTGTAAACCGTACCCCATTTTCTAAAAAACTGGTAATAAGTTCAGATTTTTTCAGATGTTCTGCTACCCAGAGTTCACGAAGAGTGTTGACGCCACGTACTCGGTCAAAAGGGATATCGATAAACTCTATACGTTCATGTTCATCGCTTGCCTTTTGTATTAAATCTGTAATATAGAGCTCTCCGTGAGTAGAATGAGCTTCAAGCTGAGGTAAAAAACGCTCTAAAAAAGCTCGTTTAAACAGGTATATTCCTGCATTAAATCGACAATGTTCTGCTGGATCTCCGGTGAAATCTCGCTGTTCTACTATACAGGTTTTTTCTTCTTGGATTATAATTCGGCCATAACCTGTAACTGAAGGATCGGCATTATACGTAGCAATACAGGAAACTGCTGCTCCCGTTGAGATATGCTTTTGAATAAGTTTTTCTAAATCTTCTTTATGTAGAAGAGGAACATCTCCATTAAGAACAAGGATATTATCAGCATGCCATGTATCTTGAGTACATAATACTGCATGTCCTGTTCCTTTTTGATGAGGTTGTTCTACCCATTGCGCTGATGGCATGTATTTCTGTATAACAGGGATAAGGAGCTCTTTTTGATACCCTACAATAACTGTGGTATGAACATTCAGACTTTTAAGAAGTTGCAAGGGAAAAGCAATGAGCTCTTGACCACAGAGAGAAAAAGTTAATTTGGTGGCAGTGGTATTAAAGCGGGTGGATTTACCGGCTGCTAGAATGAGAGCTTGTAGCGAGGTATTAAGCATACTATTCCTTGGGTAATATATCATCAACAGCACTAAAAGTGTGGTGTTATGCTTTTCATAAGAGGTTACAATGTTTACGATGTAAGAAACGTTTTTATGTAATGTACCCTTTCTAAGGTATGATATTCCTGCGATGATGAATTTTTTCACACATAGATATGATAACGAATGAAGCTTAAACTCCGTGCGAAAAATCTTTGTGGTTTAAGTATATCAGAATGTAAACGTAATGCATCCTTTCGTGCCAAAAAAAATTCGTAAGCAGATATATAAAAGAAAAAATATTTTTATAGAAGCGTATGTAGTAATTTTATCAGAGCACCAGGAACGATAAAAAAATATTTTAGCACTAAGCGCTATGTGCTCTGTAAGGCACCAGTTCTCTCACGAAAATAAATAGATTTTTTGGTAGAAAGGGATGAAGGAAAAAAAATAATTTATTTGTTTGAATGAGAAAAAGCTTTCAAAAATTAGTAGATCATTTACAATAGTATAGTAATAAGAGCTTATTTGAGTGCTCATTGCAAACGGAGAGATGGCTGAGTGGTCGAAAGCGGCCGCCTCGAAAGCGGTTATTCCGGCTAAAACCGGAATCGGGGGTTCGAATCCCCCTCTCTCCTCCATAGTATTTCAT
>JACDFK010000030.1 GCA_013815795.1 Candidatus Babelota bacterium
CTTCCCAGTTGCAAGCGAAATCTCTATGCTGCAGCAGAGCATGCTTTTGATGCAATCTCTATTCATAGATAAATTGCTATACCAATAATTCTTTCAAAAAAGATATGCTTTTTTCTTACCCCGGACCTCTCCTGTGTAATAGAGGAAAAAACCGCTATCGGATATTTTTTAATAAATCAGGTGAGTTTAGGTTAAAAAGGAAATCAGCTATTGAAATGCATGTTCGTTTAAACTAACAATATACGATACATTTTAAAAACAGCTTGCATAGAATTCTCTACTACTGGTTATTGACTGTATGAATTGATCTCACTCCTCTTTCATCTTCATAAATCTCAAAATACTGTCCTTTAGAGTAGGTTCTTACCAGTTCCTTATCATGAGAAATAATAAGCATAACAAGATCCAGTTCTCGAGAAATTTCTTGAAGACAACTCATAATCATATCGGCATTTTTTGGATCAAGCGCTGCAGTAGGCTCATCAAGTAAAAGTACAGAAGTCGGTCTTTGAAGGGCCATGAGTACCGCAAGGATTTGCCGTTGTCCTCCTGAAAGGTTTCCTACGCGTGAAGCTAAATCTATAGTGAACTTATTCATAACAGTAGTAATCTTGTGTGCGACGGGTAAAGAGCGCAAGTTTGGATAAGGAGAAAGTTGAGCACACTGAAGATTTTGTTCGACCGTAAAATCAGGTGCAAGCATATCATCAGCATCTTGAACAACGGTGGTAATCTGCTGAGTAAGTTCAGTATCTACCATGTTATTAAGCAAGGCTCTTTTCCTACCGTTTAAGCTAAAAGTTCCGGTAAGCTTTTCGTGTGGATTTAAAGCGCCTCGTATAATTCTAAATAAAGTAGATTTTCCAGATCCATTTTTTCCTTGTATAAAATGCAACATGCCAGGAGTACAAGAAAATGAGAGTGATTCGAAAAACGGTAGTTTCTTTCCAGGGAAAGTAAATGTGACTGAATCCAGTTCTAAACCTTTTTCCATAGTTATACTCCTAAATGATCTATAGTTTTTTTACTATTTTTGCGTAAGAACATGATTAATATAAGAAGAATTAACACCGATTGAACCGTGGTGAAATATTTTAGATTAAAACCACTTTTTATAAGCAACTGTTGCAAACTAAAATAGGCGGCGCCTCCTCCTAAAGGAACTATAAGTGATAAGGGGGTTTTACGTACGTGTATCGTTTTTCCCAAAATAAGCGCTGTGATACATACTAATATTTTTCCAAATCCCATAGTAATATCTGCAAACCCGCTCGATTGTGCTAATAAGTAGCCACTCAGACCTCCCAGCGCATTAGCTAGTGTGATACCTACAATAAATACATAGCGTGTCGAAATACCATAATGACTAAAAAAATGAGGATTATTTCCATACAATGCAAAGGCATAACCAAGCTGGGTGGAGCATATTTTATACAGTAAAACTGTGCATACAATACTTATAAAAAGTACCGTAATCAGTTCAGGATGTCGTGGGATACCTGCACTAAGTAAAGGATTTAAAGAAGAACTTAATGAAAGATAACTACCTGCGACAAGCTGATTAATTCCATAGTAAATTCCAAAAGTTATAATACTTGAAAGAAGATGTGGCAACTTACCATATTGCGTCATTACACTAGAACTTAAGCCTACTAAAGCACCTCCACATAAGCTTGCGCCTACGACAAGAACAAGCTGTATACTTGAAGGTAATGAGGCACACAGCGGTAGTATTGTGGCACCACAGAGAGCTCCACATACAAAAGCGGTCTCAATACTCAGATCAGGCACTTTCATCAAAGATAAACTTATATAAGACCCTAGTAGCAAGGGAATGTGAAGGGACAACTGTTCTAGGATAATAAGTAGTAGTTCTCCCATACTTTAGTCCTCCTTTTCTGTGCACATGAATTTTAAAAAATCTAGAAGTATAGCTTTAGCCTCTATCATATCTACAATACTAATCGCTTCGTTGGTTCCATGAATATTATCTTCATTGGTAAAGGGAGAAAATCCGACTCCATCTATACCTCGCTGTAAATAAAAACGCAAATCACTCGCGCCTTCGGTGACGAATGGTTTCGGATTTTTATTATGTATTTTAATAGCCTTCGCTAAAGCTGCATACAGCATCGTTTCATGATCAGCTCGTGCAGGTCTTTCATCGACCGTTGCTTCAATGTGGAGCGTAATTGAGGGAAAGAGCTGCAGCTTATCTTCTAACCACGAAAGTATTTGCTGTATATCTAGTGTAGGTGGAATTCGTATATCGATAGTTGCAATAGCGCTGTCTGAAACTACATTAAGGGCTACCTTAGAATTTTTATAAGCTCCCGCATAGAGTGATGTTATATTCATCGAGAGTAAATGGCCAGGATCTGTATGAGAAAGTAACTTTTGCTGTTCTGCATGATGAGCAACAACGTGTTGTAATAGTTGATTTAAATCATGAATAGCATTACGTGCCGCTAATTTTGATCCATGAGCTAAATCTCCTCGTGCAGTGAGCTTCACCTGTAAAGGCTTACGCTCGTCGATTTTAATAAGAAGGCTTGAAGGATCTCCCGAGGCGCTTCCCTCATCGATAATAAAACCGACATTCAGCTGTGCAAATGATTCTGTTTCAATAAAAAGTTTTGTTCCTTCAAAGCCCCCTCGCTCCTCATCGGGCACTGCTATAAGATGTATAGTCCGCATGAGTTTAACGCCTGAATCTTTTAATGCTTTAAGTGCAAAGTAATGAACTACTCCTACCCCTTTCATATCCTGTGTACCACGCCCGATAATCATACCATCAACTACAGCTCCCTCAAAGGGTGGCCGAAGCCACTCTTCGGGATTTGGTACCGGTACTACGTCCATATGGTGGTTAAGAACCAATGAAGGTAAGGACTCATCAGAACCTTGATACGTAATAATTACTACAGGAAATCCTGAACTTAAGTGTACCTCTTGGTACCCAAAGCCATCCAAAAGTGCCTGTTCTTTTAATAAAGCTACAGCTCCTGCATAATCGGCGTCTGGGTAAGTAGTCTCAATACGAATATAGTTTTGCAGAAAGTGTATCATTCTTTCATGGGTGTTCATAGAACAGTTCCGCCCTTCTTAATAATCTGTGTAAGTTGTTCATCAGTAAGTCGAAGTCCTTGTTTTTCCATGGCTTTTACATTTACTTTGATATGCTGCGTAAGCACGCGTTTAAGTGCCAAAGAAGCAGGCTCTTTTTTATGCTCAAGAATTTCTACTGTTAATTGGGCTGCAAGTCTTCCAAAATCATAATTTCGTGCGCCAAAGGAAAGTGCAGCACCTTTGTCTCCTGAACTAAGATCCGATGCGTATAAGAGTACACCATAACGGTTACATAAGGCAATTAAACTATCAAGCCCCGCTACTACCGTATTATCCATCAATACCAAGACTACATCGGTATTTTCTAAAAAGCCGGTTGCTTTTTGGGCTATCTCATTATGATGAGCAACTTCAACTGTGTGTAATGAAATTCCTTTTTTTGAAAGAATATCTTCAATCTGTTTTTTATCTTTTTCGAGTCCTGTTCCATGAGCAGGATTATAGACAAGAAGGATCCGTTTAACATCCGGCTTAAGATCTAAGAGCGCCTCTATTTGCTCTTTATAGGCATGTGTAGCAAGAACTCCTGTTACATTGGTTCCGGATAGCTCGAGGCTATTAGTGATACCTATAGAAATAGGATCATCGACTGCAACAAATACCTGGGGTTTATGAAGTCCCTGTTTTTTTCCTAGTTCATGAACTGTTTGAGAACAATGAGCTCCAATAGTAACGATAAGATCATAGTTTTGTTGCAGAATTTCCTCCGCTTGTGCACGTAATAAGGTGCTATTACCCGTAGCGTTATAATCGGTAAACGTAAAGGTTTTTTTACTCATCGTGCCGATGCTCTCTTTAAATCCCTGAATAATCTCATCCAAGGTCCCATGTACAGCGGGCTGAAAAAGAGCAACCCTATAGTCAGCTTTTTGAGCAGAGTCCCGGTTTCTAAAAAGCATTCTACTTAGTGCAAATCCACCTAGTGCTATACAGAGTAAAACGAATACCTTTACATTCATGAGTGTCCTTTTTTAGTAGCAGATGACAAATCTATAACAAGAACATTCCCATAACCCGGTATTGCTTTTTCGTCCGGCAAGGGAATACATTCTTGAGCATCAGGATCAAAAGTAGGCATACAGGAAGCATAACGATAATGAAGGATAGATTCAGGGCTTTTTCCTGTGCACTCTTTAACAAAGGCTGCGCACGATCGCACGATACTTGGTGTACGACTTATGCCCTGACCAGTTTCATCATAATCGTTAAACTCTGTTAGACCAAAGAGAATAACTAAGCGTACGTGTTGATTCTGTTTTTCCATAAGAGTATCACATAACTCTTTTTTTACGAAACTAAAGGCGGTATTTGTTAAAGCTGGATTAATTCCTTTTCTTCTAAAGGACGGTTTTGTAAAATCTGCACCATCATACAGATAGATATCGGTACCTTCACTATAAGTAGTATCGATAGGTTCCTTTTTATGACGATGGGCATAGTTATCTTGGTCAGTAAAGCAGGCTACATCAATCAACTGAGTAGGCTTTGCCAAGGAGCGGATTTCATTTTGGAGGACATTCACACATTCCTCGTGATCTAGGGCGCCATATAAGAAAAGCTTTTTATATCCCACTATAGTACCATCTTCTTCATTGCGAGCAATAAAAAAGCGGCCACGTGCAATAGCGTTTTTAAGAGCTTGCAACCTAAAGAGCTTGGGTAAAATTACTATTTTATCATTATCAAGAGTAGCCTCATCTGATATAAGAGTTTCTATATCTTGCGCATCTTCAAGACATGCTTGTTGATAACAGATACTGAGTTTCTTAGAAATGAGCTGTTCTGAGCCTACAAGCAACGTAGTGCCTGATAAAAAGCTAAGCATACTGAATGCAGTGTAAAGCATTTTCATAATAAGTTCCTTTAAAGGTATACAGGTATTCTTTAACTGTAGAGGTTTATAAATTAGATGGTATAAAAGAATACTATTCTAGATGACCAAGGGTTCCTTGAGGAGCATCTAAAACATTCTATAAAATCAAAAAATGGTGAAAAATTTAAAGAGATTAGCGCCAGCTACGCCAGGTAAGAAAGGAAGTACTTTGAGAAAGTACAGGAAGGATAAGAGTAGAAAAGGATAAGGCTGCGCGCCGTTTTTCTAAAGCAATAAGACATAGTGTCGAATGTACAGGATAACCAGTTATTCTGTTTGTACACATAAGGTGAGTCCTTTTTAATAATTGAAAATATTTCTATTATAATAGTCTAAAGAATTTTACTTAAAAAGTCAATTGTTGTGGATAAGATAAAGCAGAAGTATGTTTAAGAGAGACAAAAGATATGTTTTTAAAATAAAAGTGAATTTTTAAGCGGTAAATTCAAAATTATAGTACACACAGCAGTTTAAGAAATGAATAAGTATAAGATAAGAAAAATCCTGTGGGATTTCCTTAAAGATTTAGATAATTCGCATGAATATACTACTATTATAAACCATCTTGAAGAACTGATAATTCAAGCAAAATAAAAAAAGTTTGCTTCATTTTATGATAATATGTATGGTCTTAAGCAATAAAAACAGCATGGTACACCAAAGATCTCTAAAGAAAAAAACTCACTTCTTTATCCTTTCAAACAAGATCTTAACCTACTAAATTTATAGCAAGTATGTCCTCTTTAAACGCCCTGTGGTATTCTAAATAGTGAAGAAAAACCTTTAAATAGTCTTCTACTACTGTATAAACTTGATAATAAGAGATAGCTTCATTGAAAGAATAACTTAAACTCTCCTGAGATGACTTTTAGAGCTCCTTCAAGAAAACAGAGTAAAAAGATTAAAATACTACAGAAAGCTTTTATACCATGCAACCACCTTATAATACTACGCTGTTTATATTTAGAAGAGACCTTAGGCTAGAGGACAATACAGCGCTTACTAAAGCTTTAAAAAACTCAAAAGAAGTCATACCCTGTTTCATTATAAATCCTGATCAGGTAGGAAAATCTAATAACTATAGAAGTATGCATGGCATACAGTTTATGGTCCAATCACTACTAGACTTGAATGCGTGGTTAAATAGACACGGCACACAGCTGTATCTTTTTCATGGACAACCAGATGTAGTTGTATCTACTCTTCTTGAAAGTCTCTCTATCGATGCCGTATATGTAAATAAAGACTACACCCCTTATAGTAAGCACCGAGATGAAACGTTAGCTCGTATGTGCAAGGAGCAAGGAGTTTCATTTTATACGGAAAAAGATGTGTTACTGCATGAACCTGAAGAGGCGGTTTCTGCCCAAGGTAAACCCTATCAAATTTTTACCCCCTTTTTTAGAAAAAACTCGCTGCTTGTAGTTGAAAAACCGGTCTTTGAGTCTCACACGAACTATCCTGCACGATACACTACTAAGACTATACAAGGCACTTTATCTATAAGTTCATTAGAATCGTTACTAGTTCCACATAAAACTGTTAATGCTGTTCAGGGAGGAAGAACGAGTAGTTTAGGATTACTTCATTCGATTAAAAAATTTAAAGACTATGCGACTTCTCGAGATTTTCCTGAAAAGGATACTACGCTTCTCTCTGCATCCTTAAAGTTCGGAACACTTTCGGTACGAGAAGTATACTATTCAATTGTAGAACAGCTTGGCCCCCAACATCCGCTCATCCGCCAACTGTTTTGGCGCGATTTTTTTTACCATGTAGCATATTTCAACCCTTTCGTATTTGGTCATGCCTTTCAAGGAAAATATGATGGACTTGAGTGGAATACTGATAGAGCAGCTTTCACTCGCTGGTGTGAAGGAACTACAGGGTTTCCTATTATAGATGCAGGAATGCGTCAACTAAAAGAAGTAGGCTATATGCATAACAGAGCTCGACTTCTTACAGGCTCTTTTTTAGTGAAAGATCTTCATTGTAATTGGCAATGGGGCGAGCGTTATTTTGCTCAAAATCTTACTGATTATGATCCTTGCATTAACAACGGTAATTGGCAGTGGGTTGCCTCAACAGGATGCGATCATCAACCCTATTTTAGAATTTTTAATCCATGGCTCCAGCAAAAGAAATTCGATCCTGAATGTATCTATATTAAAAGATGGGTTCCTGAACTGAGAAACGTAGCTCCTCACGTAATTCATACGTGGTTTAAACAGGCACATACTATACCGGGTTATCCTTCTCCTATGGTAGTTCACGAAAGAGAAGTTGTCCTTACGAAAAATAGATACAAAAACGTTTCTCCTAACGAGTCGAACTATTAGTGTTTACCGTCGAGTAAGGCTTGGGTAGAATATTATTTATTTACAAAAACGTAAATATCACTCTATTCAGTTTTAAAGAATATACCTAGCTAGACTGTAGACTATAAACTTTTACTGGTTTTCATAGAACAGGTTGTAAGAGGGATACTTTATAAAAATAAAATGCTCTTTTTCGTTATTTTTTATGCCCCCCCTGAATGTTTGGAAAAACGCTTAAGCGCACTCGTGCCTTGGTACTCTATCTTTGCATTTGAATACATTAAACTTTTTACAGCACACCTAATCAATGCTATAGTGGCTTATAGTGTCGACTAACTTATGAGAAAGCTTAATTATGAAAATAGTATGTATCTTGAAAACCATCACTCGTATGGGTATTTTTCTCTCGAGTATAAGCATCCTTAAAGGCTCAGATATTGTTTCGTTAAGTTCCTTGAATAAAGATCAAAAAAATATATATATTATCGGCATCGATGTAGATATACAGAGCACGTCGGTTATAAGCGACTCACATCCCTGTAGCAATCTTATTAGAAAACTCAGCTTAGCTTCTTGTCCAACGGCTTTTATTATTTTTAGTCACAAAGATAGACTTAAAGAAGTAACACATAAAACAGCTAGAATTACCTTCAGCATTTTCGATTTTACGGTGCTTGATGCAGTTAAAAATAATTTTAAATCGGGAAATATAGACTATATAGCCTTTGCAGACACCTACGATCCTTTGCTCTGTGAATTTGGACAAATAATAACTCCTTTCTGCGATGCTTCTAATCTAATGAATGTTGCGAAACATCTCTTGCCCTACTACTCATTTAAAGATTTTAAAGATTTTCTGGCAGTAGATACGAGTAAACCCAATCCACTTTTTACCAATAAGATACAGAAAGCTTATATTAAAGATACGTTTACGCAGCTATTAAAATCGAAAAGCGTAAAAAATCTAACTCTTAAGGACTATTTTAACTTCATAGAAAAGTATGATAAAAAGATCATGCAGACCTCAGAAAATCCATTACTCTCTTCTTTAAAAAAAGAATGGAATTCATCTAAAGAATCTGCTTATCGGTATTTTAAGATTCACACTAAAAATAGATCACAAGCTACTCTTTTTGAGATCTGTTTAAACGTAATTCTAGAAAAAAAATCTATTGTATCAGGAGCTGAAGAATACCGTCTTATAGTAATGGCTCCCCTTATTGTCGTAATTCAGTTTAAAGAGAGTGCCTTATTAACAACAACGATGCTTACTTATGACAAATTAATTATATGTTATCCGTTTGGTTCGGTTAGGAAGCTTGCTCATTCCTTAGAAAAAACAGGTTTCAAAGCTCATTATCAGGGTTTAGTGCCTGATGCTCATGAAACATGTTACTATAACGCAAGCTCGCCTTTATTCTCGGGTGAAGAAATAGTAGGTTTTTTTAATTCGATCCTACATGGTACACACACTAACAATGAACATGCGTACGTAGATGATACGGCAAAACAAGATCGTTTAAGGTATATCGATAGCAATTCAGGTCAATTATCGGAAAAATCCTTAAACAATTACTCTTTAAAAGTATGTGCTATCTGTAAGCATCCACTAGAAGCTTTCAAAGCCTTTAGTGAAACTGAATCCTCTGTCTATTGTTCAGTTATCTGTTTACTTAGAAAATTAGGAGAACAGGAAGTTACCGAACAAAAAGTATCTTTACTTCTTCAAGAAAACAGTATCCTTACAGAAGAAGAAAAACTTATACTTAGACAGTTCGGGGCTTTATGCTATCTTCGCGCTGCAATCCTTTTGCCTTGCCTCACTCAAGAGTATGGCCTAATATATCAACTTCAGCTTTCTGAGATACTTGGCTTACTCGAAAAAATAGAAAATCAAGCACAAGATAGCTCCACTTTATGGGCCAAAACAGTTGAATTAGGAAAACACTGGGGAATTAAACTCCTCGATCTTAAACTATTTTTAGGAGTGTACAAACAGATAAAACAGAACTATCTTCAAATGCTTTTAAAGGCCTCTTTAAACGAGTCTTATACAAGTCTTGGCGCAAAACAGTTAATCGATTTCGACGATAAAGGTCAATGCGCGAACCTTCAAAAGATCTCATTTAATAACATAAAAAAAGCTCTCAATATTTCTTCTGCTACAAAAGATATTTCACTTATCTTTCTCTACAATGAACTTATTGAACAGATTAATAAAAAAGTAGAGCTTCCCCTGGAGGCTATAAAAGATCTACTCTCCACAACCTATGAACATAAAGATTTAACAAGTATCCTTCAATTTATAGGATATACAGAAAATCCATTTAATGGTAAGTGCACCTCTATAGAAAAAACCGACCTACACTGTTCTAGCAATGAAAACTGGAATGAACAGGAGAGCGCTGAAGATACTGTTCATAGTAGTTCTAAAGATAATTTTCCCTCTTTTGAGTCTCTTCGTAGCTCACCAGACGATAGTAATTTTAAAACTGTACAACATACACACAGAAAAAAAATACACACGATCCGTTCGCTTTTTGCAGGATCTAAACCATACACCATCTCCCTTTTTAAAGCACGACAGTATGTGACTCAAGAACTACAAGAAGCTCAAAGAAAATGGAGTGAATGCAAAAAAACTGTTGAAGCCGCCCGTGTAAAAATACTTTTTGCTCTTGCCGACTCTTTAGAAGGGCCAGAGTGTCCTGTCGTTTTAAATGAATATTCATGCCCACTTATAGTATGTACTAATAAAAATTATGATCATTCGATAAGAGAAAAACTAGATCTTCATCATCTCTTTACTCGTTACGTCGATACCTTTTTGCAATCATATGGAATTGCTGAATATGTAGATAATCTTATACAAGTTAGTATTCCAGGCGAGATAAAAGATGATCAAGGACACAAAGAGATAGGCTTTTTTCAATATAGTTATATCCCTAATTCTTGGATCTGTATACACAGATGTTTCAGACGATATGATGCGAACCTTAAGGGAACCTATATTACTACCCATCTAAGAAAAATCCTCTATGATTACCTTGAAGAACTTACTAATTGTGATGAGTATGCCTCAATTATTGAACATCTTAAGCACCTTATAGCAGATGATAAATAACCTGTAGAGAGCTCGCACAGCACGCCTCTTATCGATACATAAAATAGTAGTATTCCAACCACACTAGACTCTCTGCATGTTAAAGAAAATGTAGCCGATACTAATGGTGAACTACCCCCTCGTGTGAAGTCAAATATACAAGGTAGAGTGGATATAGATAAAGAATCTCTTATATGACTTTGCTTAGGCAGAAACGCTCTTAGTTTAATCCTCTCAATGAGCACCTAGTGCTTTACTTTTTAGAACTTTCGATGTAATTTGAGTTAACAGTTACCCTACGCGTAACATTTAACTCAAAACTAAAGACCATGAAAAAAACAGATCTTATAACTTTATTACGCTCAAAACAGTCCGTTTTTTCTTTCAAGGAGATTTTCTTAGCTTCAGGTGACTTAAAACCTTCTCTTTTAAGACGGCGATTGCATTATTATGTTCAAAAAGGAGAACTGTATGCCGTACGTCGGGGATTATACGCTAAAGATAAAAATTATGAAAGACGCGAACTAGCGACTAAGATTTTTACTCCAGCGTATATAAGTTTCGAGACTATTTTACTGGAGGCAGGAATTATTTTTCAGTACTATTCTACAATTTTTGTTGCGTCGTACCAATCAAAAGATATTATATGCGATAACCAATCTTATTCATTTAAAAAGATTAAAGATACCATTTTAACAAACAGCGCTGGTGTTGAAAATAGAGGAAACTATTTTGCAGCATCAAAAGAACGAGCTTTTTTAGATGTGCTCTACCTCAATAAAGATTATTATTTTGATAACCTATCGGTGCTTGATTTTAAAAAAGTATTTGCTCTACTTCCTCTTTATAGGAATAAACGAATGACAAAAAAAGTATATCATTATTTTAATGCCTTTAAAAAAGAGATGGGCTAAATATGACCTTAGAAATAGCATCACACAAAAATATTCTTGTTCATGTTTTAAAAGATATTTATACAAATTTAGAGATAGGACCTTTTTTAGGGTTTAAGGGTGGAACGGCTGCGTATCTGTTTTATGATCTTTCTCGGTTTTCAGTCGATTTAGATTTTGATCTTCTTAATGAAGAACTAGAAGGCCTCATTTTTGACACTATAAAAAAAATCCTTGAAGAATATGGTTTAGTTCGAGAAGCACGCCAAAAACGCTATAGCTTCTTTTATCTTCTTTCTTATAACGATAAAATTCAAAACGCTTACAACATCAAGGTTGACATTAACCGTAGAAATTTCGGGTCGACCTATGAAATAAAGAACTATTTGGGAATTCCTATGAAAGTAATGGTACAAGAAGATATGGCTGCTCATAAAATGGTAGCCATGTATGAACGTATGGGTACAACAAATAGAGATATTTTCGATACATGGTTTTTTCTTAAAAATGGTTGGCCACTTAATGTCACAATTATTGAAAAGAGAACCGGCCTCCAACTAAAAGAATTTTTACAAAAATGTATTGAAGAACTTGAACTGATGACCGATCGCGGCATTCTGTCAGGGCTAGGAGAACTACTTGATGCAAAGCAAAAAGTATGGGCAAAAGAAAGATTACGAAAAGACACTATTTTCTTATTAAGATTAAAAATAAACTCGTAGATCACCTTTCTAAATACCTACAGGTAATAAAATGTTGATCGCGTCAAAAAACTATTGAGTCGCCTAATAAAGATATAAACTGCAGTGTCTGTGCTTTTCAACCCGTTTATTCTTATTAACGAGCTGCTCATGGTATGTATGAGCAGCTCGTTTCACGTTAATCTTGTACAATATTTTCACATCGTTTATCAAGATGATGCGGATTATCAGTTCTACTCCAGCGCCAACACCGAGGACATTTAACGCCATCTGCATGCTTAACTAGAACAGTGATCCCTGGATCGGTTGATGGATTAAGGCCTTCAGTATTATCAATCAGCTTACATTCAGATACAATAAGAAACTCTTTAAAGAACTCTTCAAGACACTGTCCTCTTGTTTTTATAAGTTCAAAAAGAAAGTTTAGATTACTAAACTCTGGTTTTTCCCTGTTTATATATACAGAAAGATGAGCTTCTAATGAATGCTTGATAAGCCCCTTTTCCCGTTCTTCTTCTAATGCTTTTAAAAGAACGGAGCGGATATCCTTAAGGGTTTGCCACTGAGTCTCATAAGCTTTTTGTCGCTCCTGTTTTTCAAGTGAGCTTTCCAAAGGAACGGTAGTTCCTTGATTATGATCTGTAAAATTACCTTGAATTCCAAATGCAAAGTTTCTCAGAAGCTCTTTATCCACAAACTTCTGAAGATGTATCGAAACAATTTTATCCTTCTGATAATAGTCCGAGAGCTGTTCAGCGGTAAATGAAAGAATTGGAGCAATAAGACGCGTGACGGTATCAAGAATATACCACAGAGCGGTCTGACCTGATCGTCTGTAATGTGAACGTGCATCGTCGCAATAAAGACGGTCTTTGACGATATCAAGATAAAACGCACTTAACTCACTAGAACAGTAGTCTGCTAAAAGATGAAATACCGCCGTAAAGTCGACAGTTTGGGTATAAGCATTAATAACCTTTTCATTGAGAGCACTTAGTTGAGTAAGTGCATACTGATCAAGTGCGAGCATATCAACGGGTGCAACTGCATCTCGTGTAATCTCAAAATCATACAAATTTGAAAGAAGGAAACGACACGTGTTCCTTATCTTGCGATGAACTTCAGCTACATTGCGCAGTAACACTTCGGAAGCAACCGGATCTTTATCATTGCCAATACTTGAAACCCAGAGACGTAACCCATCGGTACCCACTTTCTTGATGATATCTTGAGGAGTAACAACATTGCCTAGAGATTTAGACATTTTTTGGCCTTTTTCATCAACCGTATAACCGTGGCTCATAAATGTCGTAGTACAGGGCTTTTCTTCAATAACCATGCTCGTTATGAGCGAGCTTTGAAACCATGCTCTATACTGATCAATTCCTTCCAAATAAAATGATGCAGGAAATTGAAGATCGGAATCATTATAAAGTACTGCATAATGGCTTACACCCGATTCAAACCATACATCAAGAATATCTGTCTCTTTTATTAATGTCGATCCTTTGCATTTCGGACAGGAAGTAGGTATAGGAAGATCTTTAAGCTCAACCATGTTCCAATATTCTATCCCTTCTTGAGCAATAGACTGAGCAACATGTTCAATAAGGGGAGCATCTAAATAGGCAAAATCACACTCAGTGCATAACACTGCCGGAATTGGACATCCCCATGTTCGTTGCCTTGAAAGACACCACTCCCAGCGGCTTTCAACGGTTGCTCGTAAGAAATTTTTACCCTGCTGAGGAATAAATGCACGTGTTTCAACTGCTTCTAAAACTCTTTGTCTTATTCCATTGTGTTCAAGATTAAAAAACCATTGAGGAGTCGCTCTAAAAATGAGTCCATTACGACATCGCCAGCAATGGGGGTAACTATGAACTATCGATCCCTTATAGAGTAATGCGCCTACTTCACTTAACTTTTTAACAACCCACCACTGCCCTTCTGAAACGGGCATACCAGCTAATTCCTGCGGTTCAATTAAATAAGTATAAGCACCTTGGGCTGAGATAGGTGAATAGATTTCAAGATTGTTTTTAACTCCAATCTCATAATCGCTTGGGCCACAACCAGGTGCACAGTGCACAAAAGCAGTTCCTTCATGAATCCCAACCGATTCATCAAAAATAAGGGGAACTTCTTTCTCTATAAAGGGATGTAAAAGAGAAATTCCAGACAGTTGTTCAGATCCAAATTCTGCGAGAATTACTTTTGCACTATTCAGGTGATTACATAATATATCTGCAACTTCAGCCCCGAGAATGCATAGCTTTCCTTGGACGTCGATTAGCACATATCGTGCATGAGGTTTTGCAAGAACAGCTCGATTTAAAGGTAAAGTCCATGGTGTTGTAGTCCACACTACTATGGTAAGAGTACCAGTTATATGAGGAAATATCCGGTGAGCATCAGCCGGTTTAAGTTGAAAGGTTACATAAATTGAAGGATCTTTCCGGTCTTTATGTTCATATTCAGCGGCAGCAAGAACAGTATGACAATGAGGGCACCAAGGTACAGTTTTGTTATAGCGCTGAATAAACCCTTCGCTTACTAATTTACCGAAGGCTCGTACCGTTGCTGCTTCGTAAGAATAGGACATCGTGCTATAAGGACGATCCCAGTCCATAAGAACACCAAGCTTTTTAAATTCAGATTTTTGTATCTCTATCCAGTTCGAAGCATATTCTCTACAGGCTCTTATAAGATCGTTTCTTTCAAGTCCTGGCTTTTCCTGAGCAACTTTAAGCTCAATAGGAAGTCCATGGCAGTCCCAACCTGGTTTCACCGGAACATGGAATCCCTTCATTCGATATGACTTTGAAAGAATATCTTTTAAGATTTTATTATAAGCATGTCCAAGATGAATATGTCCATTAGCATAGGGAGGGCCATCATGCAGAATAAATGATTCCCCTAGTCCCTTATGAGCCTCATAAGATTTTGTATAGAGATCTTCGCGCTCCCATCTCTCTAACACACCAGGATCTTCTTGTGCAGGATTTGACCTAATTGGAAAATCTGTGTGGGGTAAATTAAGAGTATCTTTAAAAAGCGGGGGGGAGTCATCCTGTTTTTTGTGCGACATAGTAGATTTCCTTATATATATAAACTCTATACATTTTAGTTAAGTATACTCAAAAGTAGTACAATGTTCTAGCAGCAGCACTGAATAAACAGTGCGGACAGTCTCTCGATCACATGATCAGGAAATCGATAATAACAACGTTCGATTAGGCTCGTAAGCCCTCTTTTACAGCCATTAGAGAGAATTTCTCTAATGGTTTTCTACCTATAAAAAGTCTGATGGGTATTAAAATAGTAAGAGCATGTTTAAAAATAGGGTATGTATGACAGTTTATCTTTTTTTAGACTCTTTTATACGTTCCCATAAGTTCAGCCTCAGCAAGTATCGATCCTTCCATTGCCTTAACCAGCTGTTCTTTCGTTATAGTCGGTTGGAGATCAAGAATTTTATCTAATGCATAGAGCCTAAAATAGTAACGATGCTCTTTACCAGAAGGAGGACATGGCCCATCAAACCCGATGTGATACAAACTATTGCTGCCCTGCTTAGTTCCATCAGAGATCATTTTACTACGTTTTAATGAATGGGAAAGCCCAGTTTTTGTTGCAGGTATATTAAAAACGATCCAATGCACAAAAGCCTTTTTTGTCGGTACATCTGGATCATCCATAATAAGAGCAAATGTTTTAGTTCCTGCGGGAGCGCCTGTCCATCGTAATGAAGGAGTTTCATTTTTTCCAACACAGGTAAAACGGGTGTTCAAAGAACCTCCATTAGCAAAATCTTTAGAACTAAGAGTAAAGCCTGACCCCATAGCTAATCCACTATATATAAGAAGTACATATAACTTGTAATACATAAAAAACCCTTTCTTTATTGTAATTATACGGAACATCTAAGGATACGTTCAAGTTTTTTCCTTTGACTATTTTATTTATACAGAAAGAGTAGTGGAGAAATATTTTTCGTTTTTTTTTGCTATACTTAAGACATATACGTAATAAAGGAACTGCTATGGAAATAAAAAAATACGGAGTATGGGGACTGGGAGTCGTCGGAAAATCGGTTCTTAAGTATTTACATACACAAAACCATCTGCTTTCGGTCATGGATCAAAGGGAGCCCACAGAAGAAGAAAAAAAGTTTCTAGCTGCTTACGATATTACTTTTATGAGGCAAAGCGAACAAGAATTTTTTTTTAACTCCAACGATTATATCGTTGCAAGTCCTGGAATTGCACGGGGTCCTTCCTTCAATACATTTAAAATCAAAGAAGAACTTGATCTGTTTTGTGAAGCATGGTCAAAACCCCTCATAACAGTAACAGGAAGCTTGGGAAAAACATCAACCGTTGAGCTTCTTTCACAACTACTAAAAAAAATGAGTATATCGGTTGCTACGGGAGGCAATATAGGAACAGGGATGCTTGATCTTCTGGTGCATCAAGAGCGTTCCAGTTATGCGTTATTGGAGCTTTCAAGTTTCCAACTAGAAAATACTACTCACTGTGCGCCCGACCTTGCACTATGGACGAATTTCTATCCTAATCATCTTGATAGACACCTTACCTTAGAGCAGTATTTTTTAGCCAAATATAATAGTATACGATACCAAAAAACTACCCAAAAAGCAGTTGTACCGATTACGCTTGAAAGTCGGCTACGAACGTATACCAACCGGCCTCTTAATTTTTTTTCAATTGAACCATTCAATGATAGAAATCTTTCAAGGATACGTTCAGACGATACGTTTTATGGAAAAAAAGGAACTGAGTTTATTAAAATATCGGACAAAAAAGAGGAAGTAATTGCACTCACGAGAGATTTACCTGCCCTTTCATTTCTAGAAAATTGGCTTATTATCCTAGCTGCTTTAGATATTCTTTCTAAAAGAAGCGGTCTACCTACTACTCTCTATGATGTTAACATACCAGAGCATCGCCTTGAAAAAGTTGCTGTGTTAGAAGGAATTACTTTTTACAATGATTCAAAATCATCCATATTTGAAGCCACGTATGCCGCAGTCGGATCATTACAACCTCACCCTATCAATCTTTTACTAGGCGGAGTTAGCAAAGGAGTAGCCAGAACGGAACTTATTCACTTGCTGAAAAACAAGGTTAAAGCTCTTTACTGTTTCGGTACAGAAGCTTTGGAGTTGCATCAAGCTGCATTAAAAGCTGGGATCGAATCTAGAGCATATTCATCATTAGATGAAGCTTTTAAAAGCTGTTATGCACATGCTACTCACGGAGACAGTATACTTTTATCTCCTGGGGGAGCCAGCTTTGACCTTTATAAAAACTATAAGGAAAGAGGATCTGCTTTTAAGGAGCTGGTGAATGGTATTCTATCTAATAATATATCGTCTTAAAACTTATCAGAAAACTTTATTAAACATGATGTGCCTGCTTCATCATAGCCAAAATAGGAAATGAATCTACTTATATCTTTAAATACGTTTCCATAGTATCACTCTATCATCTACCGATTTGGAGATTATTGTAGTGTCATGTGCGCCAAATATCGCTCTATCTACTTCATCTTCATGCCCCGTTAATAGTTCTAATTGCTTACCAGTGGTCGTATCCCATATTCTGATCGTCTCATCTTCAGAGCTTGTAAGAACAGTCTTACCATCATGGCTAAATGATGCTGAAGAAACGGGACCGGTATGTCCCTTAAAGAGCTGTAGCTCCTTTCCTGTTTTAGAATCCCATAATCGAGCTGTTCTATCATCAGAACTTGTAAGAAGAGTATTTTCAGTAGGGCTAAAGGCAACTGTATTAAGTGCGCCTTTGTGTCCTTTTATAGTTCCTTGGGGAGTGCCTGTAATAGGGTTCCAAAGAAGTGCAGTTGTATCGGTGGATCCTGTAACAATAGTTTGACCATCAGGACTAAAGGCTGCTGAAACAACAGCTCCTGTATGACCTTTTAAAGTTTTTAGCTCAGTTCCTGTATCCGTATCCCATACACGCGCTGTTTTATCCTCAGATCCGGTAACGATGGTTTTCCCGTTTGAGCTAAATGCAACTGAGCGCAGAGGGGCTGTATGTCCTTTTAAAACGAAAAGCTCTCTTCCTGTAACTAGATCCCATACACGAGCAGTCATATCATCAGATCCCGTCACCGCCTTAGTGCCATCAGAATTTATTGCAACTGCTTCTACTGCACCAGTATGTCCCTTGAGAGCTCGGGGAGGTAGACTCAAAAAAAGTGCTCGTGAATCTTTAAGTCCTGCAAGAATCGATTTCCCATCGGGGCCTAGGGCTATTGAATATATATCATCAGCAATTATATAAGTACCTACAGAACGGAACTTTTTATCGGGCGAGAGTAATGGGTTATTCTTAAAATAATGCCCTAAAGCTTCAGTAGCTGAGCTCCATCTAGTTCCTAGAGGAAACATGTAACGAATTTTTGAGAAATCTTTTTCAGTCAATGCGTTCTTTTGAATATCCATACCTTGCGCGCTAAAACTCATTGAGAGACTGACTCCAAGGACTAAAGATATCACTATCATACTAAAATTTTTCATAAGATGTTCTCCCTGAGTTGTGTGCACTGCATTATGCATTAATTAGTGTAATGTACAGTTTTATTAGTACTCCTGTAGTACTTCGAGGTTTAACTATTCTACACAGCACCCGTAAGACTCTAGAAATACCTGATGAGTACACCGTTGCTTTTTCTTTTATTTTTTCTCGATAAACAAGCTATAAGAGCTCAGTTACCACTATTTTTAAACAATTTCTAAGGTTTGTCTGTTTAAATACTTTATAATCTTCAGAACTTTTTAACCGAGGAATCTATTGGTTTCGGCTAAGTATACAAATAAGTTTTTTGCACTACTATACTATCCAAACAGATCGGCATTTTTTCTCAATAAAAGTCATTCTTATGGTACGTCCGCTCATACCAAATGCCCTATAAGCAGAGCTTCAGGCTCAGACCTATAGGACATTTATAGCCACACGCGGGCCTTGAGGAAATTTTCCATCCCGTGCAGGCCAATAATCTTATACTATAAAATTCTTTTCAATTAAAATGCGCGAGAATTATAGATATAAGTATGTATTGGCGAAATAAAAATTGGATCTTAAACTATTAAATGTAATAAGAATCACACACATAGTTGCCATAGATGTCATAATAACAGTTAGCATAATCATAATAAGAAGAAGAACCTATTACGTAAGGTGCGTACCAACCGCCCCATCCATAACCTCGACCCCAACCGCTACCATAATATCCGTATCCACGACCCCAGCCACGTCCGCCATAATATCCGTATCCACGACCCCCGCCACGACCATGATGATGCCCATGTCCACGACCATATCCGCCATGATAACCGTGACCACGACCGCTACGTCCACTATGATAACCATATCCACGGCCACCACGTCCGACACTGCTATAACCTCTACCGATACCGCCGCTGCGACCCATTCCACTGCCAGTACTCATACCGCCGCTGCGACCCATTCCACCGCCAGTACTCATACCGCCACTACGACC
>JACDFK010000031.1 GCA_013815795.1 Candidatus Babelota bacterium
ATATTGGACCTATGAAAGAATGTTTGACTGCGATTCCTGCTATCTATGCAACGGTAAGTGACTGGATTGAAAGTAGTGGGACCTTTAGTTTGTACAATCAAACGGAACGGGAAACAGCCTTAAATTTCACAAAATATGCAGAAAATCGTGTTGATGCTCATGTCGACAACTTTACTTTTGAAAAGAGTACAGGGAAAGTTGTTCTCATCGATACAGAGCATTTTCCTACTATGATCGGACTGAAAGAACAGTTTGAGTGCAAAGATTATACTTCATGGTATGCCAAGCTTAGTTTAAAATTTCTAAAAAACAACTATTTACAAGATAAGAATACTCGTAGAGAATTACAGACAAAGATACTGCCGGAACGGTATCCTGTTTAAAAGATACATATATATCTTGCCCATCTTAAAGAGGCCAGCACGACAGCTCGATGCGGCCTCTTCACCTCCTTTAGGAAATGCCTAGTGCGCCACCATTACGTATATAACTTTATTTCTCAAATTATCACGGTTTTCAGCTCAACTAATAAATTAAAAGAGGATGTTTCTTATTTTATGTACAGGAAATCACCTTTCTTAACGCATAGTTGAGGTTTAACGTAATTTACTATTAAACTAATTTAGAACAGTAGTCTCTTAAAAGCAGTGGTGCCATCACAAAGAACTGACATTCATGTCAACTCCTTACCGTTTTACCCCAAAGCCCATTACAGAGCCCGAAAGATTTATGTGAGTTATTAAAACATACTAAACAAAAACTGGTGTAAAGACTGGTGAAGGGAATATCTGATGAGCGGTTTTACAAAAAAAAGGGGACTCTCCAACATTCTATGGGTAATTCTAGTATCGGGGAATATACAATGTATGAACGATATCGTCCGTAATACCCGTGTTTTTGCCAATCCTGAGCCATTTACTTATCAAAAAGCTACACAACCCCACAACAGTAGTGGAAAAAAAATTGATCTATTTTTAGCCCCAAAATCTATTGAAAAATCTCAGATTTTAACTTCTGAGGAACTCTTATACTCTCTCCCTTCTGTCATCAATCTATTCTGGCTCTTTAAACAAAGCTGGAAAATATTTCCTCTAGAACTTACAGAATATATTGGACATCTACTTGCGCGCCTCATTCTTGGAAGAACCCTCTCTTATAATTTCGAACCTACAAAAACTCTAGAGGGACACTCAAAAAAGCTATCCGCAATTGCATTAAATCCGGAAGGCACACAAGCACTTACCGGATCAGCACTCGGGACCATTCTTCTCTGGGACGTAGCTTCAGGCAGACAACTTTCAGAATTCAGAGGCCATTTAGGAGCTATTCTCTCCTTGGCTTTTAGTCCTCAGGGAAACATGATCGTGAGTGGCTCTAAGGATACAACAGCACATGTGTGGGATATATCAAAAAAACGGCTGCTCCATAGATTAACAGGACATTCAGCAGAAATCACGTCGGTGGTATTTAATGCGAAAACTACTACTATTCTTACCGGCTCGTGGGACTGCACTGCACGCTTATGGGACTCCAAAACAGGAAAGCCTCTGTGCTGCATAACAACCGGTCTTGAACTTATTAGCTCAGTTGCCTTCGGCCCCACGGGCGAAACTGTTGTTATTGGATCACTTGTAGGAGCTGTAAGTATTTGGGATATACCCTCAGGGCCGCAGCCCTCATACAAAAACGATATTTTGTTACTCCCTGAAGAGAACATGATATGTCCTAGCAGAGGACCTCTTAGTACTAATGGCAAAATGATTCTTACTTCTGCAGAAGGAAGCGCCGCTACTTTATGGGACTCAGATTCCTGTGAACTGCTCATGCACATAACTGCATATCCCCGTTTTCTCTGTTCTTTACAGTTCGGCCCTCATGATACAACCCTCTTTGCAGGACTAGATGACGGAACGGTAGGTATTTGGGATACTACTACGGGACAATGCTTGCAACGCACCATTGAAAAATCAACCCATGAAGTAAAATTTTTATCAGTAAATTCTACGGGAACGGTCATTCTCACGGGAGACACTACAAGTGACGCTTGTCTATGGACTAATTTTTCTTTCTATGAGGTTGATAACTGGATACTTAAAAAGCTTACGATACTTCAGGCCTGGCTTTTTATAAATGCTTCCAATGCCAAAAAAAAACACGGGGGTTTTACCCTCTCTAAAGAGAGCGTTGAAGATAAAATTTTTAAAACTATGCCAGCCAGCGTTCAGCACTACTTTCAAAAATGGTACTGTATTTCCTCACAAAAAGAAAGTGATTCACTGTATTCTGATTATTCGGATTACTCGGATAGTACTCAATTAGAAGAGGAAATAGATTTGTTTTGATGATCTTTTTTGAGGTTCCTTATAGCTTTCTGACACAACCATACTTTTTTTACGTTCTCCTGTAAGGAATTTCCTCTGGAGCATAAGCTCATCCTACATTTTACAACACTCACAATTGCACTAAAAAGCTCACTTTGTTGTGGATCTATAGTATTTTTTTGATTTTTTGTGGCTTCACGAATGAGAGGCGAGCATTTTCTAAAATTTCTAAAAATCGCTAGCAGTGCATAAGAAGATCTATTCGTTGAAGATCGTTACGAAATGTTTCATCTTTACTGCTCAACATCTTTATTTTATCAAGTGCATGAATAACAGTAGAATGATCTTTCCGACACCAGAATGCAGCAATATCAGATAATGAATGGCCGGTATTCTTTTTCATAAAATACATAGCAACATGGCGTGCTAATGCCAAGTTCTCATGCCTTTTAGAAGAGCGCATCTCCAAAATACTATACTTATAGTATTTGGCAACCTTATCTGCAATGCGAGGGAGATCTAGTGTTGATCTCTGTCCTATTCCAGGTGATGTTCTTTGCAATACTTTATGAGCAAGCTCTAAAGACAATGCCTGATGGGTCAAAGTTGCAAACGCAAGTACTCGTATAAGAAGACCTTCTAACTCACGTACATTTGATGACACTCGTGATGCAATAAAATGTGCAACATCCTCAGTAAGTGCTTCCTGTTGAAAATCAGCTTTCTTTTGTAATATAGCAATCTTTGTTTCTAATGTAGGTGGTTGTAAATCAGTTATAAGCCCACCATCTAAGCGTGTGCGAAGCCTTTCGGAAAGCCCACTAATTTCACGTGGCAATGAGTCACTTGAAAAAATAATCTGTTTATCAGCTTCATAGAGCGTTTTAAAAATATGATAAAAGGCCTCTTGAGTCTGTTCTTTATTGGAAATAAGTTGAAAATCATCGATAAGAAGCACATCTACATCTTTGTACCTCTGCTCAAACGAGGCAGCTTTATCAAATCTAATTGCGGAAATAAATTCATGAACAAATCTATCAGCAGACTGGTAAAGTATGCGAATTTTAGGAGTTAGAAGCTTTATATGATTTCCCACTGCATGTAATAGATGAGTTTTTCCAAGACCGGATGCTCCATAAATAAACAGAGGATTATAAAGACCCCCTGGTTTTTCTGCAACAGCTTGAGCTGCCTTAAATGCAAGCGCATTATTAGGCCCTACCACAAAACTATCAAATCTATAGCGTCCATGCATGCCATTCTTTGTAAGGGCTTTAGTAGTTGGCGCACGCGAAGAAGACGGCTTTATAGGAGATTCAACGGCACAACTAATATCACTTTTACTCTCATCAATAAAAAGAATAGAAGGATTTTGTTCGTTTAACAATCTTCCTAAATGCATTTTCAGTAGAATACTATAATGATTGAGAATCCATTCTTTTATGAATGCATTAGGTGCTTTTAAGTACACAGTCCCCGTAGAAGGGTCCCATCGGGAAAAAGATACAGATTTAAACCAGGTTTCAACGACCCTACTGCCAACTTCTTCTGTTACAATTTTTAAAAATTCCTGCCATATGTTTGCTGCGTTCAAGATAGTAACTTTCTCGTAGTAAGTTTGTCTTCCACCCCTAATGCTCTAAATACTTTACCATATTTCCTATGTTTAGGAAGACAATTTTACAAAAAAACAACAAAAAAAAGCCCTTTAGTGAGCCATTATTAGACTATTACCTTGTTTTGAAAGTACAACATTTTTAAGCGCCTTCAGAGAAGTTCTTGCCGTGAGATTGCTACTGATTATTACACACAACTAATTAAAACAAGAATCATAAACCGTTGAAGATTGTGTCAGTAATGTGTTCAAGAAAAACCATTTTTTAACGCCGCTTTCACTAGAGTCATTGCTACCTAAGCGTGCAATTATCGCTAGTCAGCAAAGCCTTTTGATACTTTTTTCTCCTCATTTACCCATGAACCACCACACAAACGAAAAAATAAATTAAACAATTCCCTGTAGAGATAGGTATTTTTTTAACGCCTTTATGTATGTACCATTATAGTTCATCCAAAGTAAAGTATTTTCTTTTTACGTGTAAAAAATAGATAGTTTCACGTTTTTTCCTTATAAATCGAGCATGTTCAAAGTGTGCAGGGTTAAGTAATTTTATTGATCCTTCGAAAAAAAATAACGTATACTATCTCCCAGGGGAAACAGTTATGAAAAATAAAATTGCTTTTACAGGGCTCTATATCTATAACGTTGTAAGCTTGATATATGCAGAGACGGTGCCTTTACAAAAACGATATAATGAACTCTGTTTTTTAACATCTCATAATTCTTACGCAGCAAAGAACCATGGATATTTATATGCTCAGCAAAAGTATACTTTAGAAGAGCAGCTAAAAAAAGGGGTTCGCGGATTTATGCTAGATACTCATTTAGACAGTTTACAAAACGTTATATTATGCCATAGAAGCGAAGCTGTCACAAGAATGATCCGAAGAGGAAAAGCCCCCCTCTTGTTGCATGATGAGCTTAAGGTTTTCTGTGATTTTTTAGCTAATAATCCTACTGAAATTGTTACTTTTTTCCTTGAAAATTATGTATCAGCAGCTTCCCTACTTGATAATGCTTTTAAACTGAGTGGGATAGGCGACTATATTCTTACCCCCCATGATTGGGACCCGGAGAAGGAACAAGGATGGCCAACAGTTGCATGGATGCAGCAAAAAAATAAACGTCTTGTAATATTTAATTCCATAGGCAGAACAGATTTAGCATTTAATCAGTGGCATCATGTAGCTGAAAATCAATGGGGAACAACATATAGTCGTAGAGCTTGTAAAGAACGAAGAGAATCATTTCTTTGCCGTTCTCGAACACGATATCTCTATATTGTAAACTATTTCCCCTCATTTCGATTAAATTTTGGATATTCTTATCATCATATAAATAGTATCCACCTAGACCGTTTTTTAAAAAATATTCTTAAGGGGCTTGATCAAGGATATGCACGTAATAGGCTGCCCAACTTTATAAGTATCGATTTTATTGATGAAGGAGATGCTTTAAAACATGTTATTAACTACAATAATCAACACGATAATAGCTCAGCGCATTCGCATCTCTTTCGTCCCTTGGTGAACAATGAACTTTAAAAAATACCCGTGGCTTACGAGAAATCTTTTAGGATTTGGTATTGCGAGCATCTTTAGTGACTGCAGCCATGAAATGGTTCCTCTTATTTTACCAACTTTTCTTATGTCTCTTATGGGTAAAGCACACGCTCCCTTTTACCTTGGTATTATCAGCAGCTTCTCAACCTCTTCCATGGGCATCACCGCATTTTTCTCTGGGTGGTTAAGTGATCGTATCAAAAACCGAAAGCTTCTTATAGAGACCGGCTACGTTGTCGAAGGAGTTTTAGTTGGACTTTTAAGCGTGGCAACTAACTGGATTCAGGTCCTTGTAGGTTGTACGCTCGCTTGGAGCGGTCGAGGAGTAATTGGATCAACACGCAGTGCACTTATCGCAGAATCTACCAATCCAGCTTATTATGGTCATGCCTTTGGTTTTCGACAAGCGATGGACACCATTGGATCTATTATGGGGCCCTTAATCGTATATTTTCTTTCAACATGGCCAGCTCGTTCACTTTTTATTATTACCCTTATCCCGGCAACACTGGCGTGGCTTACTATACTGTTTTTCATACAGGAAACACCTCCTGAACAAAAGCTACCTTTAGAAATTAAATCCTCTGTTTCCTTGCCAACACATTTTAAAGTAGTAATAACAGCGTTGTTTGTCTTTGCACTTGGAAATTTTAGCAAAACCCTTTTAATAATGTTTTCGCAGTCACTTCTTTTTCCCACTTACGGGCCCGCAGGCGCATTAAGCATTACCACTCTTCTCTATGTTTTTCGCAACCTCATTCAAACAGGTGCTACCTATTTCATGGGAGCATTAAGTGACCGCATGGGAAGAAAAATTCCGCTTGCTATAGGTGGATTTTTATTTTTTGGAATAATGAATATTTTACTGCTTTTTGCAATACCCAACATACTCTATCTGATTATAATTTTCTTTTTCTCGGGATTTAGTGCAGGAACCTCTACCTCTTTAGAAAAGTCACTCGCTGCTGATATACTCCCTCACGCACTTCGCGGTACCGGATATGGACTGCTCTTAATAGTTCAGAGTATCGGAGCTCTTATTGCAAGTATGGTAGTAGGATTTCTCTGGACAGCAGTATCAGCGCAAGCTTCATTTATTTACGCAGCTTTCTTAAGCTTATGCGCTGCTGTTATTCTCTTGGTGATCCCGGAATAAGTGATTTCTTTGGAGGAAGAGGAGTTTAATTAGAAAAATAATGAGAATAGTCATGAAAATTCTTCATAAAGCTGGTAGCTATACCCTAGTAAGAAAAACAGGTATTTTCCTGCGTCTGTTAATTTTCCGGAGAACAGAAAAATTTTTGCACTCATGAGTTACCGGAGAGTTTCTTACGATTATTTCTTCTGTTTTTAATAATACATACAGAGTTTAAACTAATTTTTTATTATTGAAAAAAGGTTTTTAATAGTTAAAGCAATGTAGTAGAATATACATAAAATTTACCTATGAAGGACTAAGAGAGTATCCTCTATGAGAAGCATTATTGACATGGAGTGCCAAAAATGTCTATTGTTGGGTTATACCAAGATAACGATAAAATAGTGAGCGGAGCTGATCCTCTGTAGATGTATAAAATAAATTTTTTACTTTTAATGAAAAAGCGGTGTATTATTTTCTTTTTTCTATAGTCTTACAAGCGCACCCTACTATGGCTTTTCCCTCTCGCTTATTACTTGCAAGACCTACGAATATAATCGTTCTATTTTTTTCTTCGATGTGAGATAATAATAACCACAAAAATATCGATTAAAATCCCTTTAGAAGTCCCCAGATTCCAAGAAATCTTCCTCACTCATTGAGCTCTCGGTGGTATATGATTCAAATTGATCCTCATTTCTATCAATATACCAAGTACGAACATATTTTTGAACAGAATGGGGCAAGCTTTTAAAAATCTGATCTTCGATACTGTTTTCTCGTAACAAAAAGACGCCGCCAGTTTTTTTGATTTCTGAAGCTGCAACTATGCACCATACCTGAAAAAATTCTGCGTTTTTTGCAATCCAGCTACTTGCCTGACAAGGTATCACTTTCCATAACAGAACAGATCCCTCATCTGAACCCGTAATAATGCTTTTCCCGTCAGGACTAAAACCCACCGAATTAATAGAGCTATAATGTTCTTTAAGCTTTAAAAGCATATGGCCCGTCGCTACATCCCACACCGCGATTACCCCTTTTTTGGAACCGGTAAGTATCAGCGTCCCATCCGGGCTAAATGCGGCTGAAATAATTCCCTTAGTACGTCCCCTAAGTTTCGTTTCCAATATCCCCGTTTTTACATTCCACACACCGATCGAGCTATTATCAGATTCAGTACAAAGAGTTTTTCCTGTAGGACTTACAACTATCTTCAAAAGCCCTGCTTCAAGAGGTCTTGTAAGATGTAGTATGATTTTTCCTGTCACTGCACTCCACACAGTCAACATTCTATATTCGCACGAATGAACAAAAATGACCGCGCCATCAGGACTAAATGATACACAGTTGATCGAATAAGAAAGTTCAAAAGTAAATAAAGAGGTAGAGGTTTCGGTGTTACGAAGATCTACTACTCCAGTTTCTAGCCCGATAAGAAAATGTTTATTATCTGAACTCACTGCAACTGAATTGACATAATCATCATATTTAAAAGTAATGAGCTTGTGCTTGGTTTCTCTATCGCGCAAATGGACAAACCTATCTTCTTCGCATGTAAGAACGGTTAAGTTGTCAAAAGAAAATGCCGCGCAATGAAGAGAGTCAGTATCTTCCTTTCTAAGCTGTTCTCCTGTTTTTGCACACCAGAGAGAAGCAGAACGAAATGAACTCGTTAAAACTGTTTTACTATCACTACTAAAGGATGCTGAAATGACATTTCCGCGATTAAAAAATGTATGAACTTTCTTCTCTGTCGCCTCCTCCCACAAGCATGCTGATAGATCATCAGCACCAGTAAGAACGGTTTTACCATCGGGACTATAGATGGCGACATTTATAGGGCAATAATGCTCCGCAATAACACCTAAAAATTCGAAATTACGAGCTAGCAGATTCCCCAGCATAAAAGAAGCTACTATAGATTTAATCTCTTTTGGAAGGATTTTGATATACATAAGCATAAGAATGAAAGAAGAACGAACAAAAGAAACCCTTTCAAGCTCTCTACTGAGAAACTCTCCGTCAAGCTCTTCTGGTGTTACTCGATAAAAAACAAACTCATCTTTGTTGTGCGTAATCACCAACTTAAAAGACGAAGCTACAACGCCCTGATTTTGAACTCGTGGGGTTTTATTCTCAGCTTCGTAAAAAGATCGATCCATGCACTTGAGGGATGAAACGACTATCGGCACAACCATCAAAATAAAAAATGTTTTTTTATTTAAAAAACTACTCATAATAAGGACCCTTTTTATTTTATTATTTATTTGAATTATTATGACAAGATTTCAATTGCATTCATTGTAGAGTGTCTACAAGAAAAATCAAGCATATATTAAAACCAATAAAAAATTCAAGCCTCCTCTATAATGAATGGAAACTGTTTTGTTAGAAGTTTAGCATGTAGACTTGCTGCTATAAAATCTCATTTGAAAAAAAAAATAAATTTAAGATTATTTCGATTCCATAGATCAAAAAATCTAGTGAGCGGGCTAAAAAAAATTCTACTCGAATAAAAAACGGCATTCGTTAAAAGTTCACGAAGTGGTACATAAAATATAAAATTTACAGAGAGTACCCAAATACATCGTAAAAAAATGATTTAAGTTTTTAAAGATTTACCCGAGAATGCAATTCTACTACTCTGAGGGTAAAAACTGATACGGGGTATCAAGGCATAAAAAATTGCATATTAAAAGCGATCCAAAAAAACCGTTAAATCCTGAAGAAAAAAGTCGAAACAGAGCCTCTTTGACCGAGATAATATTTAATGGAAACGCCATTTGGTAAGTTTAATGCAATAAGATTATCTCTAGTCATTTCCGCACTAGATGTAAGCGTTGGGTGTTAAGATTTAACTTAATTGCAGAAATTCACTAGTATGTGCTCTCATTAAGTTTCGAAAGAGATGTTATTTCAAACAAGTGCCGGCAACTCTTAGTAATAAAGCAGCTAACGTGCGCTTTTCCTAACTTAATCAAGGGAAACCTTTTCGCGCCCCTCTTCTCTTATTGAAAAATGATAAAAGATCTAAAGAACTTGGTTTGAAGCTTTTTATGAGAAAAAATAATTATGTGACCTGCTGTTTTTTGAGGCACGTAACTAAATCCTATAGCCAAGACTTAGTTACGTGCCTCAAAATAAAATCTTTCTAAAGGCTTCGCGATTGATGCTTCCCCGTAAATTATTAATTTACGGGGAAGCACTCTTCTACCTTTTTGACTGTACTGTCAGAAGTGGTGTGTGTTTTCGTGTCAGGAAGGGGAAAATAATTGTCCTCAATCAAATATTAGAACTGTTTTTCATCATAAGCTTTTTTAAGAGATCCATTTCTTGTTGAGAGGTATGAGACCTATTGAAGTTTTTCTCGAACAATATTCCTTCTAAGGGGTCCAAAATCCAGGAATCGCCGCTCTTGCAGCGGTTGTCTTTCATTTCACATAAAGTTACTTTTTTTCCATCTGGCATGTGACATGTCTTAAAGATAAAATCCCCGCATTGTTCTGTACTTTTTACAATAGCGAGATCTTCGATGTCAATAACATAGATTTTATTTAAATTGATTTCAAGAATCTTGGTATTTATTTTATAATCTTCAAATGATTGATTCATACTTTGAATAAATGGATTAAAAGAAAATAATAACGCGACACATACTATATTTTTTAGAGAAATTTTCATAATTTCCTTGTTTAAAAGCGCTGAGTTTATAGTAAACAGTAACCTTTTAAAATATTTTCAGAATAGAGTCGTTCAAAAATTTTGTCTTTTTTCTGTCATCCTTTCTTATTCCACAAGGAAAAAGATATAAAGAGATTCTGGTGCGCCCGACAGGATTCGAACCTGTGGCCTACAGATTAGGAATCTGTCGCTCTATCCTACTGAGCTACGGGCGCAAAAATGGTGCGCCCGGTAGGACTCGAACCTACAACCAACGGATTCGAAGTCCGGTACTCTATCCATTGAGCTACGGGCGCACATATGCATATAAGGTATCATACATATAGAAAAAAAGCTATGTCAAAATAGATTTTTGTTGATTTTTTGTAACCAAACCTTTAGTGACTTAGATCAACAATCGACCTATCAAGCACCTTCTTTCTAGAAGTTATAAGACTTTTCATTCCTGGTGTAGTTGAAAACATGAAATCTTTTGTTATTCGTTTTTCATCTTTAACGAGTTCATCTAAAGAAACAACCGTTGCAATTTTATCCTTGGTAGTAAGAGAAATAACACCGGTAGATGAACTTTCCTTTAAAGCTTCTCTTAATTGAGAAAGAGTTTCAACTTTCTTACCATTGATCTCACTCAGCAAAACCCCTTCGTGTAAGCAACCACTCCTATGAAAAATCGATCCTGGCAACAATTTCGTTATCAACAGAGCTTGCTTCGACTGATCGCTTGACTGCCTATATTTTTGAAGATGAGGAACCCGCTCGAAAAAATCAAGGTGATTCTGTCGTAGTTGCATAAAACATGCTCCGCCCATGACCTCATAATCTACTTCGGTTGGTTCATAATCAGCATGGACATATCTATTTGGCTGAGGCTGCGTTACCTCATTTGAAGTTGCAACAATCTTCTCTTTTCCTTTTCTATAGATCTGAAGCCGCAACTTCGCTTTAGAGGGAAGCCGAACCAGATATTCACGAAACGAGACTTTGAAAGAGCCCGGCCACTTAACTGTTACATCTCCATATGAATCAACAGGGTAACCATTAATTGAATACAACATATCGCCCGGTTCGATACCGGCTTTTTGAGCAAGTGAACCGTTTTCAACTGCATTAATATAAGCACCTGCTGGTAGAGGGTTTCCTAAAGCACGTGCGTGCTCTTCTGTCGTTTCATTACAACAAATACCAAGATAAGGCTTGCGCACCAGCTTCATGCTCTTTAAATCTTTCATGAGTATAGCTACATCATTAATAGGAATACTATAACCAATGCTTTGAGCCCCAGGGATACCTGCGCTATTTATACCGACTACGTGACCTGCAAGATTTAAAAGTGGGCCGCCAGAATTACCGGGGTTAATAGGTGCAGTAATATGCATAACAAATTTGTCACACATAAGTTCACGAAGACCCGCAACAACTCCTACTGTGCTTTTGAGTACATTTTTGCCCAAAGGATATCCTAACGCAAGAACAGGTTCGGTAGGATACAATGAATCTGCATCACCAAACTTTAAAAATGGCACTCTTTTTAATAATGATTTAATTGCAGCAAGACCATCATCGCTAATTTTAAGAAGAGCTACATCCGCTTGAGGGCATACACCGACAATGCGAGCATCCACAGATTTCTGACCAAGTGCTGGCATAAACACTTTCAGCGACTTAGCACCCTCAACAACATGAAAATTTGTTAATAAATGGCCCAGAGCATCAATAAGGAAACCGGTTCCGCATCCTTCTTTCTGCTTGGGAGCTTTATAAGGCTCGAGCCAGTTAAAGTGCGCATGATGGGCCACAATCTGTACAACAGCGTTTTCTGCATTTCTTTCAGCTTGGAACCATTCAGAGGTTCGGGAGATCCCTTGAACTTGTATTGGTGCGGTGAACAACACTAACCCTACAAAAGCTTTTATACGTCCTATCATAGATTCTCCTTAAATGTATACTTATTTCACGTCTATAATTTATACCCTAAGAATAGCACAAACCAATATATTTACAAGTAAAGAATAAATGGAAATAAATTATTAAAGCTTTTTAAAGTAGCTCAGAAATTCTTTATTGCCTGTGGCTCCTTCAATGGGCGATTCGACAACGCCCTGAAGCTGAAATCCCATCTGGCTGATAGCAGTTGTCACGTGACTAATAACTTTTTTATGAATGAGAGGATCTCTAATAACCCCGCCGCGTCCTACCTCATGGCGAGCAGCTTCAAATTGAGGTTTAATAAGAGCAATTATACCCCCCTGAGGCACAAGCAGTCCTCTAACAGCTTCGATAACCTTTGTAAGTGATATAAAAGACAGATCAAGAGTAGCAAGATCCACTTTTTCAGGTAACAGCTCTACGTAACGCAAATTGGTCCGTTCAAGAACTATAACACGGGGATCATTTCTTATCTTTTCGTGCACCTGTCCATATCCCACATCTATTCCATAGATTTTTCGAGCACCTTTTTGCAAAAGGCAATCAGTAAAGCCTCCCGTTGAAAGTCCTGCATCGAGAACTACAAGACCGGCTACATCAACAGAAAATTCTTCTAAGGCATGAGCGAGTTTCCATCCTGCCCGGCATACGTACTGTAGCTCCTTTTGAGTAAGCTCGAGTATTGTTTCTGAGCTAATAAATGTCCCCGCTTTGGTACACGGATGTCCTTCAACTAATACTTTTCCTTGCATAATAAAACTTTGGATCTGATTTCTACTTAAATCAGGATAAAGTTCCTGAATAGCCTGATCTAATCGTTTTTTTATCTTCATTATCGGGGAACTTTCTAGCAATGTGCGTAATATTCTCGTTTTTACTCTACTGTTTTTACTATACTCATATACTCAGTATACGTTAGTTCATTTTTTAAATCATCTGAGCCATTCCATGATAAAAGCAGATATCCCTCAAGGACCTATCACGAAAGAATATATAAAAGGTTTCTTACCTCATAATCCCGTTATAGTTGAAGCAGGCGCCCATAAAGGCCGCGACACTATTAAAATGGGAAAACTATTTCCTTCAGCTAGTATCCATGCGTTCGAGCCGGTACCCAATCTTTTTTGTGAACTTTTACGCACTACAGCGCCTTATCCTTCCATAACGTGTTATCAGTTGGCACTCGCAGATACTCAATCAGATGCACTACTCTATGTAAGCTCCGGAGCATCAACGGCCGCAAGCTCTTTGCTTGAGCCCTACACATACCTTACCGAACGGCCAAATGTTCTGTTTAGTCCTCTTACTATCAAAACGACCACGTTAGCCGCATGGGCCGAACAAGAAAATATTACAAAAATCGATTTCTTATGGCTTGACATGCAAGGAACGGAACTAAGAGCACTTAAAGGGGCTCAAAACCTTATTTCACAAGTGAGTGCAATACTCATTGAAGCTAATTTAACCGAGCGATTTAAAGAGAATCCATTGTATGAAGATGTTCTTCTTTGGGCAGAACGTCACTTCTTTAAACCAGTCTTACAAGATATACCAAAACATAATAAAATAAATCTTCTCCTTGTAGCATCAAAAAACATAAAAGCGGGATACTAAAGATAGAGTTCTTTAGTATCCCGCTTTATTTTTACTGTACCTGTTATGCTTGAGCCTGCACCTGGGTCATAAGTTTCTTCATAGTCTCACTAATGGTATATTTAAAGTCAGAACTTAAGATAATTTCATCTTTAACAACTTTGTGTACATCAAAAGCGGTGACCAAACCGTCTTTTGTAGAGAAAGCAAGAGCACCCGTCTGACTACTTTTTAGTAGGGCAGAGCGTAGCTCACTCAACGTTGAAACTTTTTCACCGTTTACGGTATCAAGCAGAGAGCCTCGTCCAAAACAGGTAGAAAAATGAGCTTGAGAGCCTGGAAATACATGAGTAACGATTATAACCTTTTTAGTAGACTGCTTGTCGGTTACATAGTTCCTTATACGAAAAAGTGCGAATTCATCAGTTTCACCCTTATAAAAAGAATCTATATGATTACGACGTAACTGCATACAGACTAAGCCCGCACATATTTCAAAATCAACTTCTTCTTGCTCATAATCGCAATGGATTGTTCTAATAGGATACACTGAATGATTGTCGAAGGTACTATGGAAAATTAAGCGTTCACCTTTTCTGTATACAACTAATGAAACAGTATCGCCGGTACAACAGCGCATAAGGAGCTCTAACGCAAATATTTTCTCATTTTTACGCCAGGAAACAGTTGCATAGCCATCCTCATCGATAGAAAAAGAGGTTCCATTAATTATAATCTCATAGAGCATATCACCCTCTCGAATACCCACACGATATTCTTCAGATTCTTTAAATACATGACTGATATACACTCCTGACGGAAGAGGGTTTCCTAACGAGAACGCATGTGCTTCTGTCGCCTTATTTACGAGTATTCCCATTACAGGACGTCGTACAAACTTTTTCGTGCGTAAATCAGATAAAATTGTAATGATATCATTACTCGGAACTGCAAAATTGTAGTTTTGGGCATTTCTCCGCACAGAGGTATTCACTCCTACAACTTTTCCCTCTCTTGTTAGCAAAGGCCCACCAGAATTTCCGGGATTTATCGGCGCAGTAATATGAATAAGCGACTGATTGAAAAAATCTCGCCCTGCTACAGCACCAATAGATGCCTTAATATTTGAGCCGAGCGGATAACCTATGGCGAGCACAGGCTCTGCTGAATCGAGCTCATCCGAATTTCCAAACTCTAAAGGACACAAAGGTCCGCACGTTGCTTCAACCAGGGCTTTACTTTCCGCGGTAAGCCGAACCAAAGCAATATCAAGATCAGGACAGACACTTTCCACCGTCGCCGAAAGATATTTTTCCCCTAGAATAGGAAGCTTTACGTATACAGACTTTGCATCTTTTACCACATGATAGTTGGTGATGAGACCCCCTTCACTATCAACAATAAAGCCTGTCCCAGTGCCCGAGACAGAACGGGGCGCCCTATAAGGTTCTAGCCAGTCAAATTCAGCAGAATGACAGCGTATTCTCATTATCGAATTATGTACTCTCTGTTCAACCTTAGTCCAATTGGAAATCTCATTAGGACCACCGCCCCATAATTGACTTATCCACAAAAAGCCTTGCAGAAAATAAGAAGTCATAATTATTCCTTTCTTCATAGTTATTTATCTCCGTTTGGTTTAGAAGTTTGTTCATTTTTTAAAACACGGTAAAGATCAGATATCGTATAAAAATAGGTAGAAGATAATCGTGGCTCATCATCTAAAATCTCTTGAAGAGGTAAAGCAGCAAACTGATTATCTGTGGTCTTTATAGTTAAATAGTTCGTAGAAAGGCTCTTTTTCACTGCTGCCCTTAAATCGCTTAAGGTCTTTACGCGTTGTCCATTAATTTCCGATATAATGCCCCCCGCTCCAACCGTTCGAGCCCGAGAGGCCGGTGAGTTAAGCATAACGTGCGTAATAAGGAGCGCCGGCTCAATCTGTTTTTTTAGATCCGCATACTGCATAAGTTCAGGTGCAAATTGAGCGAGTAGTATAACGTGATTAAGAGTAATCGGCATAATAACAAAACCGGCCAATACATCATAATCTATTTTCTCATAACCAGGGTACATACGCCTTATAGGCGGCTCCGTTTGCGTAAGCGTAAATGATGTTTTTTTCAATGCACTTTTGCGATAATATTCAAGTTTGACCATGTCTCCCAGCTTAAGACGCGATACATAATCAACAATAGAGATACGATCTTCTGTGCGCCATGGGCTTCTCATTTCACCATAAATATCTAAACGATTGTCATTAATTTTGTAGACCATATCACCCGCACGTATACCAGCTTTATCAAAAGGACTTCCTTTATACACATCAACCACATAAAGCCCTCCTGGATGAGGATTACCTAGATAAGCAGTGAGGTTTTCAGTAGCATTATTAAATGCTACGCCTAAATAAGGTTTCCTTAAAATTTTCGTAGCGCCGTTAGAAGGAACAGTACTTAACTGATCTAAAAAGAATGCTACTTCATTGCTTGGAATAATATATCCGACATTTTGTGCGCCCTGTATTCCGGCGGAATTCACTCCAATCACATATCCACGGTAATCCAATGAAGGGCCGCCTGAATTTCCTTTATTAATAGGTGCATCTATCTGAATGAAATACTGACCCATAAGATGCTCAAACCCAGCCACTACCCCCGTCGTGCTTTTAAGACCCTGTTGACCTAGCGGATACCCTAATGTCATAATTTTATCTCCGCGCTGAACTTGATCTGATTCACCCATTGTTAAAAAGGGAAGCGTATCGACCTTGAGCAAGGTTTTCAGCGTTGCTAACTCATTTGCTTCTAGACGTAAGAGAGCCAAATCTCGTTCGGGACTTACCCCTATAATGTGTGCTTTGAATCTTCGTTTACCTAGAGCTGGAATTTGTAGATTCACTAGAATAGCTTGATCTACCACATGAGCATTGGTAATTAATTCACCATCATTTATAAAAAAGGCTGATCCAAGAGCTTCTGTTTGGCTCGGCGTTTTATACGGCTCGATCCAGTTAAATTCCGTTATTTGAGAGAACACTTGGCACACAGCATTTTTATATTTTGCTTGTAAAGTAGCCCACAACTGGCGCTTCATAGCATTTTGCTCAGAAACCACTTCAGAAAGCTCTGCTTTTACGACAGCTTTGTGCTCTGCAGGAGTCTCATGAGCTACAACAGACATCGTGTTTTTCACACTGTGGACTTCCCTGTAGAGCCAAAACACTCCACCGACAACTGCTAAAGAAGTTGCAAGCGAAATAATACTTATGATTTTTTGTAATCCCACATTCATAGCATACCTCTTTTATGTAATGACCAATTTCCCCTAAGTCTAACCACATACAAAAAAAAAGGCCAGCCCCTTTGAGGGATTAAGGGTAGGACTCTCTTTGTAAGGCTATAGAGTATGAAAACGATATCACGAGAAATCCTTTATAGACCATTTAATATTTTACAATACTTTACATGAAATCGATTAAAATAGATTCAAATGAGAATGCTTTAGCAAACTGCAACTGTGAAGTAACCGCTTAAGAATGAAAAATTGAGCGATATACATTAATAGAGTTCTTTCAATGTCTCTCTATTTAAAAAAATTTTACGATTTAAATAAAAAATTTCACGAATTGCATAATGTAACTTATATTTAATTGATTTTTTTATTCCACTTCTAGAATAAAGAGATAATAAAATTTTATTAAATAAAATCGTTCACCTCTAGGAAAAATTATGAAACATCTTATGAGCCTACTATCTCTTGTGCTATTTATAAGCAATCCTGCTACAAGTTTTCAACTACACGGCATGGAAAGTTATCCGAAAATACAAAAAAGCCAGATGCTTTTCACTTTGACAATAGAACACAGCATAGATCAAAGATTCATCTGCATCTGCGATAGCATTCAAAAAAAAGGGATTTTTACACTACCGGATGCTTCTCACATCACTACCATAGCGTCTTATTCTGATGCAACCCTTTTACTTGTTAACTATACTCACGGAAAAGGATATCTGTGGGATATCAGTGCACAAAAACCGATCTTAGAAATTCCCCACTCTTATGACCTGCGCACCATACGCTCTTATCTTATTAACACTATGATACTTCTTGACTATAAAAATGGAATAGCCCATCTTGTAGACGTTGCTACACAAAAAGAAATTTTAAGAATGACAAAGGCCGAGCATATACAAGATATACACTTTTATCATAATACTCGCATAATACTTATTAGCTACACAGATGGAAAGGCTCAACTATGGGATATTACCAAAGAGAGGCCGCTTAAAATCGTCCCTAATGCTCATCCACAACAAAATAGCCCTCCTATACTATCTGCAGATAAGATCAATGACATAAATTTTAATTTTATTAATAATATCGCGCTTATAAGCTATACCGATGAAACAACACATATGTGGGATACTACTACAGAAAAACTACTCATGATAATTCCCACGGTGGCTAAAATCAACTGCATATATGTTGATCTGATTAGTAATATGGCTCTAATCACCTATAGGGAAATAGTACCCGGTAACCAAGTAGCTGCCCTTTGGAATATCGATGAAGAAAAAAAAAGAGGCGCCGTACTTCTTATACTAGAAAAGGTCGCTGCGATTACAAGCATACACTATGAGCTCAACGATAATATATTATTTATTAACTATGGAGAGAAGAAACTACCCAGCGCCTTTTGCACCATTACTGAACAAGAACTTCCTCTAACGATACATCTTATGCAAAAGTTTCAAAAGTTTTTCACTCTTCCAAAGCTTAATTATATTCGCTAGCATACTTTTAAAAAAAGGGCCCTCTTAAAAGATTCACTTTTCACACAGCCACTCCATTAGTTAAAATGTTTATGAGAAGAATAAGATACGAGGTATTACAGGAAATTCTCATCCTTTGACATCTTTAAAAAGGCATTTACAATAAAATGTAATCTAACAGGACTTACGCATGAGAAGCCTCGTTATTACGGAAAATCTGATTAGCACGCTCTAAATGAATAGTTAAGGGAATGTTTTTTTTCTGCTTAATGTGATAAAGAGCTCTTTCTGGGTTTTTGAACTTATTCTTTTTTCGTTCAAATTGAAGAATCATATAAGCAAGAAACACATTGTATATATGTTTTTCTTGCAAAGTTTTTTTACGTGATTGGCAATCAGCTAAGCCTAAATGCTGTTTTCCTGTTCGAAAAAACTTCTCTATAGCCCATCGTTTATTGTAATTATTTACATGATTGCGAGGCAGCATTGCAACATTGCTAATTTGATACGTAATGATAGTAGAGTTATTTTTATTCAAGCGCTTTACGCAGGTTATAGAAACCAATTCG
>JACDFK010000088.1 GCA_013815795.1 Candidatus Babelota bacterium
GTTATAAACTGAACAGTTATAAAAAAAAATAAGCCTACTCTTGCAATATATTTTTTGTCTCGTATATACTATATACTAATAGTAATTAATTATTTTTTACAAGAAGGAGATGTTATGGCAAATCAACAAAGACCCCCTGATAGGGAAAGATTTGAACAAAGATATGAAGAAAATGGAGTTGCTCCAGAATTGAAACGTGAAGCTCAAAGAGCGGCTCCTGAAATGCAGCGACAAGCTGAAAGATTATTGAATACGAGATCTCCTGAAATGCAAGGATATCTCTTAATGGGTGGTGGTGCCCTTCTTTTATTATTTAGTTTAGGGATGTTCCCAATTTTAAGATGGGTAATTGTTGCTGCAAGTATTGGGATGATCATTGTAGGTGCAATGCGTTCAAATGCTATGACAACAGTATCAGACTACTTTGAAAGAATGAGAAGTCGCCGATAAAAGCACCACTATTTTGTGATTATGGTAAGATACTACCTCTAATACTTATGCTCTGACACGTTTTTATGTATCCTTGTAGGCTTTAAAGGCGGCGAGGCTACGCTATTTTTGTGTGATGAGTAAAAGAGTATCAGATTTAAAGAAAAACGTTCTAGTGAGATAAGGTCTTTAGGCCTTAGTAGATATCTCAAAAGAGCGTTTTTCTTTTTTTGTTCCACGTTTTTTCTCCAGATTGTGTGGGTAGACAATAGAGGCTTTTTCATGATACTATTGCTCGTGACTAATGAATCAGTAAATTTTTGTTCGATGTGGTAGTACTAGCACATATAGTTTTTAACTATAGGAACCATCGTTGAGGTTTGTTCCTACAGAATGACTTCAAGGGTAGGCGGTGGAAAAGATGAGTCGAGAGATAGTATTACGCGTGACAGATCTGGAGAAGTTATATCCAGTGAAGAAAACGAGCCACGGTGCTCAGACCTTTACAGCACTTAATAAAGTCAATTTTGCACTTCATTCGGGAGAAATATTGGGTGTCTTAGGTCCTAATGGAGCTGGAAAGACCACCTTAATTCAGATTTTATTAAGCGTGTTGAAGCCTACATCGGGAAAAGTCGAGTATTTTGGCAAAGATTTTTTTACTCATAGAGCAACTATTATGGAACGTATTTCATATGCAAGTGGCTATGCGAAGTTGCCAGCTCAATTAACAGTAAGAGAAAATCTCGATATTTACGCTCAGCTGTATGGGATATCAAAAAAAGAGCGCGATGATTCTATAGAGAAATATCTTAAGTTTTTTGGCATGTGGAACTTAGCTGAAAAGGAGTCAGGCGTACTTTCAGCTGGTCAAACCACTCGAGTTATGCTCGCTAAAGCCTTTATTACACGGCCACGCATTATTCTGCTTGATGAGCCTACTGCATCACTAGATCCAGATATTGCTCATGAGATAAGAATATTTATTTTAGAACGACAAAAACAGCAAGACATATCGATTTTAGTAACATCACATAATATGGATGAAGTTACCCAGATATGTAACCGTGTGCTAGTACTTAAAAATGGTGAAATCGTCGCTAATGATACTCCGCGTAATCTTGCACTCAGCGTTGCTCGGTCACGCATTGAGATAGTGCCCGATGATAAGGACTCCCTCGTAGGAATTTTACAAAGAAATAGAATAAAATATTCTTTAGACAATGGTTTTGTAACGATCGAAGTTGAGGAAAATGAAATAGCTCAATTTCTTATGCATTTAGCAGAACATACGATCAGATACTCACATATAGCAATCTATAAATCGACTCTTGAAGACTATTTCCTCTCTGTTGTTCGAAAGAAACCATGAAAATGTATCGCATTCTCGCAATTGTTAGACGTCATTCTCTTTTAACATTTAGACGGTTCGATCGCATTTTAAATATTGTATATTGGCCTTTTTTGAATATTGTGCTCTGGGGCGTTACGAGTGAATGGATGCAGCAGCAGTCTAGTCTACCCCTTATTGTGCCTATGATTCTTTCAGGGTTAGTCTTATGGCAGATAGTGTTTCGGGTGAATCTAGAGACCGCTAAAGGGCTATTGGAGGAGCTTTTAAATCACAATGTGGTAAATATATTTTCAACGCCCTTAACTCTTTTTGAGTGGGTGTTAGGGACGATGATTTTGGGAGCAATTAATATGGTGCTCGTTATGAGTACCTGTTCACTAGCACTATGGCTTTTTTACGGAATTAATATTTTTGCATTAGGGTGGAGTATTATTCCTTTTATGATCTCCTTACTTATTTCAGGATGGTCTATAGGCTTCCTTATTTGTGGCTT
This sequence comes from Candidatus Babelota bacterium, assembly GCA_013815795.1. GTDB lineage: Bacteria > Babelota > Babeliae > Babelales > Babelaceae > PRDV01. The sequence continues at coordinate 2,277 of JACDFK010000088.1, forward strand.
TCTTATTAATTGGGGTCTTAAGGCACAAGATTTTGTCTTTACTATAGGGTGGCTTTTTGCTCCCTTTAGTGCTATTTATTATCCCATTTCCGTTTTGCCTTCAATAGGTCGAACCATCGGGAGATTTTTACCGATGAGTTATGTATTTGAATCGATGCGTTCATTGTTAGAAACGGGAACATTTCCTCCTCGTTTTATGATGATAAGTTTTTTTCTTAATTTCCTTTATTTTTCTCTATCTCTATTCTTTTTTTGGTCTATGTTCGAACATAGCAAAACCAAGGGACTTGCACGGTTGGATGGCTAAATCATATTTTCTTATCGAAGGTTTCAGTAAAAAACCTCTAAAGGTACGTTGCCAAAAATAGTTAGCATTGGATTTTCAGGTAAAGGAAAAGTTATTAAAGCAGTTTTTCAGGAAATTAGAGAGGAGTTGATTCACCTAATTCCAATGGCTGGGTGTTTAAATCCTCGATTACCGTTTTGAACTGGTTGTTTTAAAGTTTTTACTATCAAGGACACTATGGATAAAGGACTATGTTCTAAAGATTTTATGTACCTTAGTGAGGTCGACCCTTCAATCGTTGTTTCTTTACGCTATTCCACCCCTGAAAATTTTATAGGCAGACCGGTAGATGGTTATAGAAAACCTCTCGCGATTGTAACTAGGCAAGTTGCAGAAGCCCTGAAAAAAGCCCAAAAAGAACTTAACAAAGATGGATATAGTTTAGTTGTGTATGATGCTTATAGGCCTCAACAAGCGGTGGACTGTTTTATGGAGTGGAGTGAAAATCCTCACGATCAGGTAAAAAAACTTCACTATTATCCTCGAGTGGACAAGAGCAGGGTGTTTGAATTAGGTTACGTAGCAAAGCGATCAAGTCATAGTAGGGGCAGTACTGTCGATATAACATTAATTGAATATGGTAAAGCACTGCATGAAATTCTAGTAGAAGATCGCACCTTATTAGATGGGTTCACTATAAAATACCTTAATGATGGGACTGTCGACATGGGATCATCATTTGATTTATTTGATAGAGTTTCTCATCACATAAATAACCTTATCACACACGACCACAAAAATATAAGAGCATATTTGAGGCGTATCATGGAAAAACAGGGCTTTAAAACTATTGAGGAAGAGTGGTGGCACTATGTCTTGAAAGAAGAACCTTATAGTGCTGATCACGAGAGCAGCTATTTTAACTACTGTGTTGAATAATTATCAAATTTTTCCAGTTTAGATAGTTTTAGAACTTACTAGAGGTAAAGAAGTTCAGTGAAAACAACGAGTACTGTATTATAGTCTCTAAAAAAAGAATGTTTAGTTTGGCCAAAGATACTTTCGAGATTGACTTTCCACAATGAAAAATATAGCTTTAAAAAAGTTCATTTAAGTAAAGCACTTTTGCGTCTTATAAAATAAAGGTTTTTCATGCAAAAAAATATAGTTCTTTCTTTAATAATGGTCTTTATGGGCTCACTAATGAGTATGGAAAAGCAGAATACTATAACCATAGGTGAAGACCATTCGGCCTCTCAACTGATGTATGTTGCGGAAATGAGATTGTTAATTCTTGAAAAAATATTCACTATAACGTCCGCTAAAAAAGCTATTAAATCGTTTAAAGCATGGTCGCTTACCGATAAAGAATCTCTAAGATTTTTCCAGGAAAAAGAGCTTAGTACAGCTCTATTAAAATCCTTATATTGTATTTCTTACTTTAAAAATTTTGATATGTCGATTTTAGAAAATATATATCACCTGTTGAATAAAAAAGCATGTTCTGCTTTTGAGGTTAATCTGTTTTTAGGTGATGCTCTTGTTAATCTTTTTCAAAAAAGTGCCGAGAGTAAAGAATGGAATAAAGTTTTTAAAATGCTCCTGAATTTAGAAACATATTTTTTAATTAAGAAGGGATTGTATCATTGGAATGGAACTTTTTTTTCAAAACCCGCTAAAAAGAATTTCCTTGTATATGCTCTAGTGCTTGACGCACCAGAAAATATCATACAGTTTCTCCTACACTATGCATCTCCTCTTAATGAGTTGCATCCTACTACTCCCTCACCATTTTTTGTAATATTTGATAAATGTCTTGTAGTAGATGAACAGCTTGCCACGATTCGTTCAAAGGACACTCCTAGTCCTGATGAAAAAGAACAAGAGGCAGTTCTTATTTTAAAACTAGAATATTTAGAAAAAATAATGAATATGCTTATTAAAAAAGGTGTTTCTGTAGAGAAGGGTTTTTCTATTTGGATCGAAGAGATTGATTTTTATACCCATTTATCTCCTCTAGAACAGGCAATTGATACAGCTAATTTAAAAAGAATACAGTTTCTTATTGAAAAAGGTACATCCTTTTCTTTAGAATTTTTAAGAAAGATAATGACAAGTTCTCAACTTCCTGAGAAAGAATTTTTGGCTGTTATGGATCTCTTATTAAGTTCTTCTGTTTCAAATACTAATTTGGTAATTTTTTTGGTAAGACTTATAGACCTTGAAAAAAAATCTTTACTAGATGATATTTTGAAAGAAAGGTTAGAAAGAAATAATATAGATCTAAAAGAAAGGTGTAGATTAGTATTATTACTTCTTCTTGAAAAAAAATGGTTTGATATAAATACTCCTGTTAACGCTCTGGGAATAAATCTTTTAGACATAGCCCAATCGAATAATAGAGAGGATATGGTAGAACTGCTTATTTCAAAAGGAGCAGTTAACTCTTCTTATCAGGCAAGCGAAAAAGGACATACTATGCAAGATTTATTAGATAAATTCTTTAAATGTATAGACCTTTTCGAGAGTGGGAAATTGATGGGTGAAGACTATGAGCACGAAATAAAAATACTATTGAATGAAACCAAAAACTATCTTCTGAAAGATGATACAGATTTAAATTTCCTTATTCCAATCGTGGTTCCCAGTATGTGTACAGTTGATTCTTCGCAAGAAGCGAGAGAGCTCTTAATGTTTATTGTTAGTAAAGAGCCTCTTTGTGCAAAAGCGATCGAAACGTGTAGGCCTGAGGGACAGTATGGGAGTATTACCTCGGTA
>JACDFK010000089.1 GCA_013815795.1 Candidatus Babelota bacterium
AATTAAGTCCTAACGGTAAAACAGCTCTTACGGGATCGCAAGATACAACAGCCTGCTTATGGGATAGTGAAACAGGAAATTTACTAGTAAAACTTCAACATACAACTGAAGTGACATGTGTAGCTTTTAGTCATGAGGGAAAAACGATTTGCACAGTGGTTAGTTATAATAAACCTCGATTATGGACTATGATTCCTTGTGATGCCACTAAGTGGTTTTTTAAAAATGCGTCTGTTATGCTGGCCTGGCTTCTCGTAAAAGCAACATACGAAAAAAGAAAAAAGGGATCTTGCAATTTACGGGAAGGAAGTTTAGAGCATCACTTATTCCTACAGTTACCTGATTGCGTTCAAAAGTACCTAAAACAATGGTATTCTCTTGCTAGTATTCCTCACACAACAATGCTCTGAGCTATGCACCGGATCTCGATAAAGGGCTCATGAATTCGCATTCCCCATACAATAATAGAGGATAAAAAGAATCCTTAGTAAATAAGAGAGGCCTCTTTACTCAGAAAAAAAAGTATAAAAATCGCAGAAACTATACAAAATACTAAAAAAGAATATAGTAATAATAATATTTTAGAAAATTAAAAATAAAAGCAAAGCTATCAAGCGCTTATTAGTCGAGCAGATGAAAAACGATCAAAAAATGAATTCTTACGTAGAAACGTATAAATTATACACAACATACAGGAATTAACAGATGAATTTTCTTAAAAACTCTAGCATACTAGTTATCCTACTATTATCTCTAACAATTCAATGTATGAATCAATCTGATACTATCACTCTTCAGACTCTTGAAAACAATCAAAAATCACCAAAAGAACTAGTGCCCTGCTCGCAAGATGCCACTAGTCGTGCTGCTAAAATGCCATCAGATGACGAAAGAAAAAAAATCATATCCAAAGATTTAGAAAAACTCATCCGCTCTTGTTCTTATCTACATAATTTACGCTCCTTTTTTTACTGCAGCAAAGACATTTTTCCTCGGGATGTCCTCCACATCATTGCTCATGTGCTGAACCGCTTAGTAATTGAAAACTGTTTAGAGTATAATTTTGAGCTCTTTAAAGAACTCAAAGGTCATATTCAAGTCACTCTTTGCGTAGCATTCAGTCAAAACGGAGAAACCATTGTAACAGGATCTAGCGATACTACAGCCTGCCTATGGAATACTCATACAGGAATTCTCCTAAAAAAATTTAAAGGGCACACTCATTCTATATTATCACTAGCCTTTAGCCCCTGCGGAAAAATGATCGTTACCGGTTCACAAGACGGAACAGTCTATGTATGGGATATTAACTCGGTAGATCCACTTAGGAAGTTCACAAATGTTTCTGGCCCTGTCCTATTTGTAGCATTTAATCCTCAAGGAATTATTATTAAGACTCTTAAAGAAGAACCTTGGATATGGTGTACTTCCACAGGCAAACGAATAGAGAGGTTCACAGAGCACATTAGTCCCGCAGGATTAGTTGCATTCAGCCCTAATAAAAAATTAGTTGTTACAGGACACAACGATAAAATAGCATACTTACGAGAAGTCAAAAGCTTAGAATACCCCGCAACAGGAAATCCCATAGCCACGTTTAAAGGACATTCGAAACGTATCTTCTCAGTAGCATTAAGTAATAATACGGACACCGCTCTTACTGGGTCCGAAGATACGACAGCCTGCTTATGGGATAGCCAAACAGGAAATGTACTCCTAAAGCTTGAACATCGAACAGAAGTATCCCATGTAGCGTTTAGTCCTGATCGAAAAACAATTTTTACGTATAATAATAATGGTATCAATAGATTGTGGACTATGATCCCGTGTGACGCCACCGACTGGATTTTAGATAAAGCCTCTCTTTTACAAGCTGGGCTTATTGTTAAAGCAACCCACGAAAAAAGAAAAATTGGATTCGCCACACTAAATGAAAGAAGCTTAGAGCATGACTTATTTACAGAGTTACCTAAGTACGTTCAAGAGTATATAAGACGCTGGTGTTCTGTTTCTATTATTCCTCGAATAAAGGATACTTTAACAGACACTAGTACTTTTTCTTCTACGATAGAAGACTTAAATTCTAGTGCAGCAACTTTTTATGATAAGGAAGACTCAGATTCGAATGAAGATTCTTTAAAAACAGATTCCTTTTCAGAAACCGATTCCGATAATGATATACATCGTGATAAAGATGCTCATAGGTACGGATGCTCTATACAATAATATACGACATACAAAAGGCCTTTCTAAAAGACAATAAACCAAATAGGAATGCTTTAGAAATTAATATCCGATCAACGACAGCTTGAGAGCTATGTTTCACGTTGAATACCTCTCTGTTTACTTGCTTGGCCGCTCCAAATACGGTAAGCTTGCAGTACACTTAATTAACGAAATATTACCTTACAAGGATTACATGACAACCGCAACCTCACCAGTTACCTTAGAAAAAATTGTCGCTTTATGTAAACGTCGGGGATTTGTCTACCAAACTGCCGACATATACGGAGGACTCAATGGAGTCTATGATACAGGCCCTTTGGGGACTCTGATGAAACAAAACATCCGAGCTGCATGGACAAACTCCTTGAAGATTCCAGGTCAAGAAATGCTTTTCATAGAAGGATCTCTTATTTCCCCACAAGCTGTGTGGGAAGCATCAGGACATATATCCGGATTTCAAGACCCTATGGTAGACTGCTTAAGCTGCAAACACCGCTATCGAGCTGATGACATAGACCTTACAAAAGCATGTTCTTTTTGTGGCAATCTCTCATGGACTCCTATTAGGCAGTTCAATCTTATGTTTAAGACACAAGTTGGTGCTGCTGAAGATGCGTCCTCTGTCGCTTATTTAAGGCCAGAAACGGCACAATCTATTTTTATTAATTTTAAAAATATTATGGCAAGTAACCGGGTTAAAATTCCTTTTGGAGTTGCTCAGATTGGAAAAGCATTCAGAAATGAAATTACACCAAAACAGTTTCTTTTTAGAATGCGCGAATTTGAACAGATGGAAATGGAATGGTTCTGTCCCGAATCATCTGCTATGGAATATTTTGAACTCTGGTCCGCTAAAAGAAAAAAGTTTTATGCTGCAATCGGCATTAAAGAGGAACATATTCGAATACGTCCTCATGAAGCGGATGAACTTTCGCACTATTCAAGCGCAACATCCGACATTGAATACCTGTTTCCTTTCGGTTGGAAAGAACTAGAGGGAGTAGCTTACCGTGGAAATTATGATTTAAGCAAACATATGGAGTTTTCAGGTAAAGATTTATCAGTATACGATGAACAAGAAAAAACATCGTTTATCCCCCATGTAGTAGAATGCTCGGTGGGGACTGATAGATTATTCCTCACCCTTCTTTTTGAAGCATATCATGAAGATATTGTAGGGGGAGAGACCCGAATACTTCTTAAACTTCACCCTACGATTGCGCCCTTTAAGGCAGCCTTTATGCCGTTGAGCAAACAACAACTAGAGCCAATGGAAAAAATTTGTCTCGCTATGAAAGATAAGGGACTTACTGTACAGTTCGACGCAACAGGATCGATTGGCAAACGGTATCGCCGTCAAGATGAGATTGGTACTCCTCTCTGTTTCACGTACGACTTTGACTCAGAATCCACGGGCACCGTTACCGTTCGAAATCGTGATACTACCGCTCAAGAACGAATTAGTATAGATACAATTGAAGAATACATAAGAAATACGTTACGCGCATAAGGAATTTTGTGAAGCGCTTATATAAATGGCTTGGAACTCAGGTTCATACTTCGTATGGACCATGGGTGTTTGCTCTTCTTGTTTTTATTGAGGGGTTTTTCATTGTCCCAGTAAGTACCCTTCTTGCCTTTTACAGTTTAGAAAACAGACCTAAAGCCCTTCATTATGCACTTCTGGCCTCTATAATGTCCGTGTTTGGAGCACTGGCAGGATATTCATTAGGAATTCTAATTTGGAAAGCGGGTGGCAAAGATATCATATATTATTTTATTGCTCCCGATAAATTTGCTCTTTTACTCGAAAAATTTACTACGTATCAAGCCTGGACAACCTTTATGGTTGCTTTAAGCCCCATGCCCTTTAAACTTCTTACCTTAAGTGCAGGATTTTTCCGGTTACCTCTTACTAGTTTTTTATTTTTTTCTCTACTAGCCCGAGGTTCACGATTTTTCGCTATTTCTGGAGCAATCTATATTTGGGGAGAAAAAGTCTCCTATTATCTCAATAAATACTTTTATTTTTTTGTTGCTCTTTTTTGCGCTTTAATGGTTGGCTCATGGTATATTACTCATTAGTAGAACTCATAGGAGCGCCCCGCTATGAAGAACTATGTATCTCATTTTTAATAGTCCAGCCAATCTAGTATCTGTCTACGTGCTAAAAACCCCTTTTACAGTGTTGATTCCGTTGATTGACAGACATCTCAACATCGCGTACACTCGCTTATGGCAATAAAACCGATTAATTTATATACATAAAGAAGCTTTGATGAATACCTGTACCGTTATTCCTTATGTTCTTGCATATTTTACGAGAGTGTATGAAAATCAAGAACAAGTATTACTCCTCTACAGGTCAAACACAGGATTTGGCAATAATCAGTATGGCTTACCCGGTGGAAAAATTAATAAAAACGAGACTCCACGACAAGCAGTAATTAGAGAAATAAAGGAAGAGCTCGGCATTGATGTTGATGAAAAAAATAGTATACTAAGCACTTTTCTCTATTTTAAAGGAGCATCCCGTATATGTATGGCGTTTGTTTTTACCATAACAAACTGGGATGGAGAACCGATAAACATTGAAGCCTCAAAACACGACCATCTTGCATGGTATGATAGCCATAATTTGCCAGAAAATATCTTGCCACGACATGCTCTAATGATTAAACAGATACAGCAAGGAATTGTCTATGCAGAAGAAGGATTCCACTCATTCTAAAAAGCGGCAGTTTTTAAAAATAGGCTTACTTTCTACGGGACGTACTATAAGAGCTCTATTTTCATTTGCTCGGTAAATAAGGATCCCGAAAAGAAGCTGCTCCATCATGTGAAAAAGAGCGCCTCGTCTTGCCTTGAGGTTCTACTGTAAAATTAGGTTTATCGTGCGAGTTATAGCAATTTACCTATGAATAAAGATGGTGCGAAAAGCATGCTCTGCTGCCTCATAGAGATTTCGCTTGCAGCTGGGAAGCGCTTTTCTAATATGATGTTTTATTCGAGACCATTGGTGTTCTATAGGGTTGAAATCAGGTGAATAGGCTGGCAAATAAAGCAGATCGCAACCAGCGCTTTCAATGAG
>JACDFK010000090.1 GCA_013815795.1 Candidatus Babelota bacterium
ATAGAACACCAATGGTCTCGAATAAAACATCATATTAGAAAAGCGCTTCCCAGCTGCAAGCGAAATCTCTATGAGGCAGCAGAGCATGCTTTTCGCACCATCTTTATTCATAGGTAAATTGCTATATCAAAAATAATGATGACCTTCGACGTTCGGCGATACTATTAGTCATATTATTCTCGCTTGGCCTAGCCACTTGTCCCTTGGTGGTAAGTAGTATAGCGTGCCACATGGGATGTGCAACAATGATGTCAAAAATGATGTCTGGAGGAAAGTAACGTAGAGAAGACCTACCTTTATCCTATGAAAAAACCCGGAAGATTATAGAGCTACACGTACAATCCCTGAGATTCATCTTATATGTTTTTAGATTATACGGACTTTTTATAGGGAAGGAAATAGAAATAAAATTCAAAATTTGATAGCTTTCATGCGAAACTTTATACGTGTATGGTGATACTGCTTTTAATAAACTATAGAAATTTTTTGCATTAGAGGCACAGGAGATGTTCGACTTCAGTTTAGTGTTTTTTGTTTATATACTAGTAAGTAGAAATCAATTGATTTCAGCAATAATTGCTAGAGTTAAGCTGATTTGCTTTTTTTGACTCTCTTGACTAAGGCTTGACTCGTAGTTAAACTTACAAGATCGTAAGACTCATAATGAAAAAAGAAGAGAAATAAGAGCTAAAATGAAATATCCTGAAAAAGAGTCTTCGATTCTTGAGTTCAAAAGAGAAATTCCTAAAAATAACCAGATTGTTAAAACGGTCATAGGATTTTGCAACCAAAATGGAGGCAAGATACTTATAGGCGTTGAAGATGACGGCACTCTGCGAGGGCTTAGTGAAAGTGCTCTAGAAGAAGCATTGGAGTACATCGAAAAACATATTTTTGAGACTACAAATCCACCTATTATTCCGCTTATTTTTACCCAAACGATTGAGGGAATGACAATTCTTATTATACAGGTAGCACGAGGTATGAATAAGCCGTATTATCTAAAATCGGAAGGCCTTGAACGAGGAGTATATATAAGACTGGGAAGAAGTAATTTGCGGGCTACTGCTGATATTATCGAAGAACTCCGTTGGGGGGCTCGAGGTCGTTCTTTTGATACTATGCCCGTCTATCATGCTCAGATACAAGATCTTCATGAAGAGAAAATTAAGAACTTTTTTAAAACTCGTCGAGGCTCAAAATTTATTCCTGCTGATTTTAATGAGGCTTTGGCTGCCTATAATCTTACTGTTACAGAGCATGCTTCAGTGTATCCGACAGTGGCTGGAATACTTCTTTTTGGCAAAAATCCTGAAGCTCTTTTTTCAGAATCGATGATTATTTGCTCTCGATTTATCGGGATTGAAGGACGAGAAGCTCTTGCTACAGAAGACTGTACCGGTACTCTTTTTGAACAGTTTCATCAAGCATATGAATTTATATTAAAAAATCTTTCTTACTCCTTTTCTATTAAAGGGCTCAAGCGAAAGGATGTGCTTGAAGTGCCCGAAGTCGCCTTACGAGAAGCTCTTATAAATGCTCTTATACATAGAAATTATCATATAAAAGCTCCTATTAAAGTGGCGATTTATGATAATAGAATTGAGATTTTTAGTCCTGGAAGTTTTCCTGGTCCACTTACACCAAAGAATCTTAAGATGGGTCTTACCTATATACGAAATGCTGCTGTCGTAAAGGTTTTTCGAGAAGCGGGCTATAGTGAAAAACTAGGTACCGGTTTTATAACGATCTTTTCGAGTTACGAAGCGCAGGGACTCCGTGAGCCGGAAATTATAGAAGGAGAGAATTTCATTAAATATATATTACCTCGAGCCTCCCAAGTTCGAAAAGATATCAAATCGCCACAGAGCGATGTGCATAGAATACTTGACCTTTTTGAGACTGCAACTGAGCTCTCGGTTGGAGAGATACTCACTGCTTTACATATGCCGCGTTCAACAGTTGGCAAGAGATTAGCAGCTCTTGTAAAGGAAGGTGTGCTGCGAAAGCATGGAATAGGAAGCGGTACGCGTTATAGCAAAACAGAGCTATAAAGTATAAGGGAAGGTCCCGCTATTGAAATTTTTGTAATACCTTTATTTCTGTTAACACGAGGATTTCTTTAAAAAAGCAGTAAGAATAGTTGAAGTTTGCGTAGAGCTTTGTAAGGAGTATCTTTGTCTTTTAGACGGAGATTTTTATGGAACTATTGTGGGATACAGAAATGAGGGCTGGTGCGTCGATTAGTTTTCCTCTACTTTTGAATGAAGGTTTTTTTGTTTCTATTGTATGAGAGTGGTTTATAGGATGTCATTCATAGGTTTGCTTACGTATAAAACTCTGGTTTTATTCTCTTAGAAAGGTATAGATTGAGAGCGTGTTATGCATTGAAATGTATGTGTTCAAAAATCGAGTTATTAAATATACTTAAGAAGCATGTGTTGATAATTTTGCGTAAATGTGGGCTTAGAAATTAGTATTATAGGATACGAGGCTGTTCAATACCTTATAATTTTATTGTTTATAAGATTAATTATAGTAATAGTTACTTTACCTTGGAGGATATCGTATGGAAAAAAATTTATTAATGAGTCTGCTTTTTTCAGTTCATTTTTTTGTGTCTGCGATGGACCTACCAATAATTCAAGGAGAGGAACCTCTTCCCGTAGGGAAACCTCAAAAACTGTTAAAGCCTACTCGTCAGGTACTTACAAAGGTTAAAAAGTTATATCCTACATTAAAGTTTGTTAAGCACAGCATGAACCCTGATAGCACAAAGCTTGTAATTGCCGATGGATTAGGTAATGTGCGATTGTTACATGGGAAAACTGGCGAAATGCTTGATAGATTTGTTGCAACGCGGACTGATTTGTACTCGATTGGATTTAATCACGATGGAACAAAAATTATTCTTCACAGTAGACAGTATGGTAAAGAAGAGATCTATTTTGTTGATGCTCCCGGCTTAGAAATTAGCTACAGAAAAAATTCAACGTTGCAGCCTACGATGATAAAACGTCAAAGTGATGATAGAACAAAGTTCGTTACTGTAAATTTGTATTCGTTTGTTGAACATTCTACCCTGAATGAAATTAAACAAGGTGCAGTTCAACTATGGGATGGCATAACGGGCAAACCCCTTGAAAAATTTGAAGTATATCTAGCAGATGGCTTAGATTTAGTGGAATTTAATAATAGTGGAACTGAAATTGTTTTTAAAATTCGTAAAGATGCCAAAACTATAACTGAAAAAATTCCTCTTAAACCTGTGAGGGAGTTCAAAGCTTCAAGGAAAATGTATAATAATGAAAAACCCTTTGGAAATATGCAGGAATATAGAGTTGTTAACACTAGTAACTTTACTGTCTCAGAAGAATGTGGCTTAAAAAAGCTCGAGGATTCTACCATAATCAGTCGGGAAAGCTCCGATTTTTTGAATGATTTTCTCCATGAGAACTTTCTTGCCAATAATTATCCTCCTGATGATGCGGAGAGTGAATTAGATGATGAAAAAGAAGAAATTTTGAATCTTGATAAAGACACTAATGAGTTACCATGCAGCTTACAATAGAGTAAACTGAGGGTTAATATGATCTGTGTCTTTTTCCTCATTCCCGAGCACATGTCTAAATAATGAGGTACACTATTATCTCCTGGAATAGGTAGAAAATTTTATTGTATACAGCAGGATAATTCATTAGTGTCTTTATCTAAGAAGTCATATTCATTGTGTTCGAATGTTAAATTACCGTTATCTCTCGTGTTGGAAAGATCCCATACCTCAAGGTTTCGGCCATCACAGAGAGTAATGAGGCGGTCTCCGGTTTTATTGAAAGTAGCCCATATAACACAGTTCCTATTGAGTTGATTTATTCCAGAGTGTATTTCTAGCGTAGCTAAAAGATTCCCGGTTTTTGCATCCCATATTTTTACTGTATGATCTCGCGAGGTCGTTACAATTTTGTCTTCTAGGATATTAAATTGGGCATAGATAAGAGGTTTTTCATGCCCTTTAAATACTAGTAATGAAATGCCAGTTTGAGCATCCCAGAGGATTGCGGTAGCATCATTTGAAATGGTTAAAACTTTGTCTTCCGCTTTATTAAAGGTTGCAGAGGTAATCGGCCCCGTATGCCCCAAGAGTGTTAGTGAACGTTTATTCAGTAAGGCATCAGAAGTCACGGCATTCCATAGTGCTGCAGTATTGTCAGAGAGCATGGTTATAAATTTTTCACCTGAATTGCTTACACGGGCAATGCTGCCTGGAAGTGCTGTTATTTTTTTGTATGTGTTTGAATCCCAGATTGTGGTGGAGTTAACAGTTGACGATGAAAGGGTTATAATAAAATCTGCTGCATTGCTAAAGTGTGCAGATCTAAGATAATCATTAGATGCTTCCAGTGTTGCGAGAAGATTCCCTGTGGCAACATCCCATACTTTTGCCGTTTTATCTTCTGAGGCAGTTACAACTTTGTCTCCCTTTGCATTAAAGGCTGCATGGACAACGGGACGAGTATGTCCTTCAAGTCTTTTTATTACTTCACGAGTTTCAGCATCCCAGAGGAGTGCGGTATTATCCCACGAGGTAGTTACAACTTTATCTCCTGTATGATTAAAGGCTGCATATTCGACATTATTAGAGTGTCCTTTAAAAGTTTTTATTTTTTTAAAGGTTTCAGCATTCCACATTATAGCAGTATAGTCCCAAGTTCCCGTTATAAATTTATTCATCTGCGGATTATAGTGTGCTGAAAATATACCGATTCTTTTTTGGTTTAGTTGAAAAAGGGGTGCTGTAATGCTGAGCTCTTCTTGAGGAGCGCTTAGTGAGGCATCTACATCCATTGAATAAATATGGATAGTCATTAAGGTAAAAAATAGTAAGAGAGCGTTTTTCATGAATTCCTTAGGTAATCAGGTTGATTTAGAAGATATCTAAATAATGTCTAAAATATTTTATTTTCTCGGATTGTTATTGGATACAGCAAGGGAGTTCATCGGTATCCTTATCAAGATAATCGAAATCTTGGTTAATACCCCAGATTATCGCGGTTTTATCATTTGATGAGGTAATTACTCTATTTCCCGCTTTATTAAACGCTGCAGATTTAACAAATGCTTTATGTTCTGCAAGAGTTGCTATTATTTCACCGGTTTCTGTATCCCAAATTTTTGCAGTATTATCATATGATGAAGTCACAATGGTGTCACCAGAAAGATTAAACATTGCGGATGTGACAGAGTTCGTGTGTCCTTTTAACAATCTTATAGGGTCGC
>JACDFK010000091.1 GCA_013815795.1 Candidatus Babelota bacterium
ACTACGACCCATACCGCCGCCGCTACGCCCCATACTCGTTCCACCACGTCCGCCACCGCCGCCGCTGCGACCATTACGCGCATCAATCAATAGTGTTGCGCCTAGCATTACAAGAACGCTCGCTACATACATAAATTTTGATTTCATAATCTCTCCTTTAATTAAAAAATATTATATTAACTAATTGAAATTATAAATTAAATAAATCAATAAAGTCAATACTAAAATTAATATTTCATAATTTCATTCTTCGATTTTCTAGAATGAATGGAAAATAAAACAGTTTTCTTTCTCCAGTTCAGTCATCCAAACCAATAGATAAGGATAAGACCTTTTTTTGAAATAAACAGAACAAAGACAAGAAACGAAGCAACTTTAAGGTTTATTAGAGAGTCTCATAAACACTTAGAAGGCTTAGGGATAAGCTGATCTAAGATTCTGAAGAATAGGTACCAGCTCATACAGCTCCAATTAACATAGAATCAACTATTTTTTCAAATTAATAAGTAATTACTTTAGATTTTAAAAAGAGTTCGAAGCCTTCTATCTCAAAAATATTTAAAAAATTTTAACTGTAGTAGCTTTTGGTATAACTCTATGCTTATGTTATAGTTGAAAAGACTTAACATGTAAAACTACACTATCCGCTAGGAAATAATTTTTCCTTAGAAGGTAGAGCTCTTAAAAACCTCGCTAGAAAGATAGTATGAATAGTAAAAAGCCTATAATTTCCTCTTGTTTTTTCTCGTTCTTGCTTGCATCAGCACTAGTAGGGGAACCCTGCACAACCACAGAAAGTTCCTTAGTATTTTCTCAAACTCAGAACTTTAGAGATTTTAAGAATGCAGCATTAAAAATCCCTACCTTTCAAGAACTATACATCTACAATAAAATCGATAAACACGCTCAATTGCGAGATAAAGACCAGTACAGAAAGCTAAGACTACTTTCTCTTGAAGATTTTGAATCGATACTAGACGAATTTTTCTGCGTTATGGATACACTCTTACGTAACTCTTCTACCTGGCTTAACAGTGACTGCGCTGCTAGTGAAGTTATCAAGAGCTCATTTCTACCCTATGCACAAAAAATAGTTAAAAATGTGAAAAGCAAAACTATGTTAAAGGGCGACCTTCATGGCGATATTCATTCATTAATAGCTGCGGTTGAACATCTACAAGAGCTGGGAATTACCTCTGCTCACAATCCCTTAAAAATAGAAGATCCTTCCTTTCATCTCATATTTTTAGGCGACTATGTTGATCGCGGTATATGGGGAACGGAAGTTCTTTTTCTTCTTATGCTTTTAAAATGTATAAATCCTTCTCAGGTCATACTCATACGAGGAAATCATGAAGATCCAAACATAACTTCTCAATATGGTTTCAAAACAGAGTTTTTTGCGAAATTTTCTAAGAGCTCTCTTAAAGACAGACAGCGTTGTTACCAAAAGATTTGTGCGTTTTATGAATACCTTCCTGTGGTATTATATCTCGGATCAGGAACTGACACCCATAAAAATTATTTACAGTGCTGCCATGGAGGTCTTGAAATAGGATATAATCCTAGAAAATTTCTTAAAAGTTCCGATACAATATCTTTTCATTCTATAGATTTTCTCAATCAAGCAACTGAAAGCAAAAAACTCTCTCCCTTCAAAGTATGTGGACACCATTGTATGCCTCTTGAAAACTACTGTTCCGATTTTAAGCCGACCTCTCCTTATCAACTTGGTTTTTTATGGAATGATTTTCTCGTAGACGCTCAAGAAATAAGCTGTTATAAAGAAGGAAGAGGATTTGTCTTTAATAAAGATATTACTCATGCGGTACTTCAGGCTGCTTCAAGTAAACAAGCGCAGCTTGTAGGAGTAGTTAGGGCCCACCAACATGTCCCTTCTAACCGTAATCCGATGATGAAGCTTTTACTCTCATCGCATGGTTGTGCTTCCTTATGGAGAGATCCACAAAAGGAGCTTACCTTTACGCAAGGCACTGTACTTACTTTGCTGCTTTCACCCGATTCACTTCATGGCCAGCCACGAAAAGCACATTCTACTAATTCTACAAAGGATAGTTACAGATATGACGGCTTTACCTATGATACCTCTTTACTTCTCACCACAGGTGTAACTCTTGCAGAATGGCGTGGGACCATACACAATAATTATGTGTATGACAAAAGAAAAGAATATTTTGATAGTTTGGTTGTTCCAACAGTGACAGAAAGATATCAGATAGAGCAACCGTCAGCATAATGCCCGTACTTTTAGTATGATACGGTCGAGTCTATTCTGCTCATTAAATAGGTATGTACTGCTCAAAAAAATTATAGTGCTCTGTGTATCACTACAGAAGCTTATTCCAAGAGCTCATCGATTTTTTTTTCAGGCGCATCTTTAATGCGATTTATGTTATGAGCATAAATAAGTGTTGTATTAATATCTGCATGTCGCGCCATAGATCGCGCTTCTTGAGCAGTAGCACCAGCGAGAAGACTTAAAGTTATAGCTGTGTGCCGAAGACTATGAGCGGTAAGCCGTGAATCATCTAGGTTAACTTTTTTAAATCTCTGTTTAACAATCCTTGACACTGAGCGAGTGGTAAGGGCCATCCCGAAATTTTTAGTACTATGAGAGGCAAAAAGCGGATCTTCATGAGTACTCTTACGTGCATCAATATAGTCACTCAGTGGCTCCAAAGTCGCAGGAGTGAGCACAACAAGTTCATCTTTTGCATCACGGCCTTTACCATGAATGTAGAGGACGGTTTCACCCCCAAGCTTTCTGACATCTTCTTTTAATGAACGTGCTATCTCTATAGTACGCAAGCCCGTGCGAATCATAAGATTAATAAGAGCGAAATCTCGTTTGCCCGTTAATGTTTTTCTTTCAATCGAAGAAAGAATCATCTTTACTTGATCAACGGTAAGTGCATCTTTTTTGAACCCACGTTTTCTGTTTGGTCCTTTTATGCCTCGAGCTACATTGGCATGTAGATGAGCGGTTTCAAGCCATTCGAAAAAACGTCGTACCGACGTTAAATAGCTTCCAATAGTAAAAGCTGCAAGCTTTTGCTCGGTTTTAAGATAATCCTTATAGCGAATTATATGCTCTCGAGATAAAGATTCCTCCTTTACACGAGAACTCCATAAAAAGAATTCTTTGAGCTGTCGCTGATACGTATTTTTTGAAGAACTTCGTATATCGAGTGATGCTATAAAAGCTTCAAGATGAAGTTCGAGCTGATGATTCATAGGTTTCCGTAAGTCTACGAGGTCTTTATAAAGATACCAATTCAATGCACCATAGATTATTCCAATTTTTTGTAAATAATACAAGAAATTTACTACAATAAGACTCTTTTTATAAAAAAAGCTTCCCATATTTGTAATTTATGTATAGATTGCTAACTAAAGGACATACACGAGAGATTTCATGCGCCAGTCATCACGCTACTCAATGCTCTATTTTTTTATTTCAATAATTATAACCTGTATCGTAATAGGTCTGATTTTTATCTACTCTTCAAGTTCAATTTACGCTTTTGAACGGCTTGGTTCTTCCGATTATTATTTAAAAAAACAATTAGTCGGGCTTCTTTTGGGAGGCATTGCCCTTTTGATTATACGTTTTCTTCCACTTTCATTTATTAAATATTCGAGTCCCTGGATTTTTTGTAGTATGATGGCACTTACTGCTCTAACTTTTATACCCGGTATTGGACAATCA
This sequence comes from Candidatus Babelota bacterium, assembly GCA_013815795.1. Classification (GTDB taxonomy): domain Bacteria; phylum Babelota; class Babeliae; order Babelales; family Babelaceae; genus PRDV01. Next base: position 3,731 of record JACDFK010000091.1, read on the forward strand.
ATTCATGGTTCTTATCGATGGATATATATTGCAGGCTTTGGGTTTCAACCTAGTGAAGCCCTAAAAATGTCTTTTATTGTATATCTAGCCTATCTTCTTGCAAAAAAACAGTATAAAGTAAGCTCGTTTAGCAAGGGATATCTGCCGCTTCTCAGTATTTTAGGAATTACGTCACTTTTACTTTTAAAGCAACCTGACTTTGGTCAAGCGGTAACACTGTGTATTACTTCTTTTCTTCTGTTTTTCCTAGCCCATTGCCAAACAACTCATCTCATGCTTACCTTGGGAAGTCTACTACCTGTTATTGGGGGATTAATCTACATGAAGCCCTATCGGGTTCAGAGAATTTTGACTTTTTTAAATCCTTGGAATGATCCGCATGGTTCAGGATTTCAGATAATTCAGTCCTTAATAGCGATTGGATCGGGAAATCTATCAGGTGTGGGTTTAGCTCAATCAAAACAAAAGTTTTTCTACCTGCCCATGCAACACACCGACTTTATCTTTTCAATTATTGCGGAGGAAACAGGATTTATCGGTTCCTGCATCCTCCTTACATTATTCATACTTTTTTTATATGCCGGCTTAAAAATAGCAAGCACTCTCCAGGATCCTTTTAGTTATTATCTGACCACAGGATATGTACTCTTAATAACGATCCAGACCCTTTTAAATATTTCAGTTGCTATAGGCATTTTGCCAACAAAGGGACTTGCGCTCCCCTTTATTAGTTACGGTAACTCGGGATTACTGTGTAATCTTGCAATGGTGGGACTTATTATTAACTGTGTCTATAATAACGAAGACCACCTTATACATCCGCTTACTTAAAATTTATTCGGTTTTCAAAGGATTATCATCATACCAGTGCATAATAAGATCGGTAAGTAACCGTATTCCAAATCCAGTAGCTCCTGGTCTTAAATAGGTCCGATCAGGCATACCAAATGCTGTTCCTGCCGTATCAAGATGAGCCCATGGTATATCCCCTGTAAAATTTTGCAAGAAAAATGCCGCGGTAATTGCTCCACCCATATAACGACGACTTCCAATATTTTTTATATCTGCAATATCCGATTTGATAGCGGGTTTATAATCATTATCCATAGGCAGTCTGCACAGACGATCTCCCGAATGTTCCGATGCCTTTAAAAGTCGTGCAGAAAGTTCGTCATGTTGACTAAAAAGTCCTGCATAGAAAACACCAAGAGCATATGCACATGCACCGGTAAGTGTCGCTACATCTATAAGTGCATCAGGTTTATACTTATCAACAGCATACGCAAGGCCATCGGCAAGTACAAGACGTCCTTCTGCATCAGTATCAATTACCTCAATAGTTTTACCGTTATAGGTTCGTAACACATCACCAGGCTTTTGAGCGGTGCCGCTTGGCATATTTTCTGCAAGCGGAGCTATCGCCACTACGTTCACATCAGGTTTTAATTGCCCAATAACTTTTAAGGTAGCAAGAACCACCGCCGCACCTGCCATGTCATCTTTCATTGCAATCATCGATTCACCTGGCTTAATTC
>JACDFK010000092.1 GCA_013815795.1 Candidatus Babelota bacterium
TGGTAGGACTATAGTTTACCATACAACGATCTTTATTCATAGATCATTTACTATATAAGGGGTTTTTTTGTATATTCTTATCCCGAAATCACCTTAGCATAGATTCTCTTAAAAAGGCTCAGATAGGGAATCAGGAAAAAGGTGGGGCATTAAAAAATAGAACATCATTATATGCTTCGCTAACAGTCAAAACTTAAAGAGTCTAAGCTGCATGTAGCCACCCCAGCTGTGCTTTAAACCGCCATCTGGTTCTTCAAGCTTGACCTTTTTATAACAGGGTTATTACATTTCTTACCAAAAAAATAATTTTAGAACATTAATAAACCTATCGTTCCTACTTTTCGTAGTGTATTGATGCTTTTCTTAATAGAATGTATATTAATAGTTTGTTTATACCAAGTTCGAAAAAGGGTGCAGTCCATGAGTTGTCATTTTGTAAAATTAACAGTTTTTTTCTTTTTAATCGTAGGATTATGGGCTTCATCACTTGAATGCATGAAGCTGTCAGAAAGCCCTTTCCTGTACGATTTTGAAAAAACTCAAAATCTTCCAACAAGCCTAGTTAAAATCGTATTTGACGAACACACTCGATTTTTTTATACGGTAGGGAAATCTCCTGATAATCATTCCCTTGTTAAAATAGTAAGCCCCCACTCATTATCTCACACTGAACTTATAGTTATGTATTTTCAAATCCTTCCCGCTGAACTTCAACGCTATATTACTCACTTAATGATTAATGATGTTTTAGATTGTAATTTTGAGTTTTTTAAAAATTTAGAAAAATCCCCTTTTTTATGTCTTGCCCAGTGTAGCCCCGATGTGAAAAATCTTCTTACTGTCAAGTTCTCCGAACCTCCTCGATTAAGAGATATTGAAACAGAAAAGATCCTAGGTACGCTTAGAGGTCATACAAAAAAAGTTACGTCATTAGCCTTTAGTCCTAGGGGCACAACTATTCTTACAGGCTCAGTTGATGAAACAGCTCGTTTATGGGATACCGAGATGAGAACAACACTCGTCATCTTTCAAAAAGGAAGTAGTAGTTGTATTCGTTCAGTGGCCTATGATCCTAATGGTGAAACAGTTTTTATCGGATCACAGGATGGCCTGCTCTGTATCTATAATAAACTCTCGGGCGAACTGTTATTGCAATTGTATTGCTGTGAGGAAGCTCTTACTTCAATAGAAGTTAGTAATGATGGGAAAGTGGTGTTAATTGGGTCTGAAGATGGAAAAACTGTAGATCTGTGGGATAAAGCTATGACGAAAAAACTATTTCACGTAGAGCATTTAAAAGAAATTAAATCCACAAGATTAAGCCCGAATAAAAAAATCATCCTCACTACCCAAAAAAAAATCGTTCATCTATGGTCAGTGGCCACAAAAGAACAGGTACTAAAATTATCACATTCTCATAAAATCATATGTTCAGCGTTTAGTCCTGATAGTACACTGCTTCTTACTGGATCCGCTCGTAGCGAAGTGTGCGTGTGGGATCTTACCTCAGGAGTAATGGTATTAAATTTTATCTGTAGAACTAACAATGAGAACGTTGAGCTTTTTTCCTCTCTTTTCAAAAAACTTACCGAGGAGGAGCTGTTAGGAGAGATTAAGTCCGTAGCATTTAGCTCTGATGCAAAAACTATTTTTGTAGGAGGAGAGCCCAATATAATTTCTCTATGGAAAATAATACCTTGCGAAGCGAGCACCTGGATTTTAAATGAAACTGATTTTTTTCAAGCACACTTTATTCTCCAAGCAATCAAAGCAAAAAAAAATCGAAACATGCTTAGTCTTGCTGAAGATGCTGTTGAATATAAAATATTTTCGAGTATGCCTTCATATGTTCAAGAGTACCTAAAGAAATTTTATTTTTGAAGAACATATTACGTTTTAGAAAGCTCATAATAAAACTATCTGTCTTATTTAAAGCTTATTTTTAATGTAGATTCGGCTGTGAATACTCCTAAAATTCTTCTAGTTCACGTCTATTCTTGTATTATGGCTTATGCCTTTCATGAGAATAAGCAATCTGGGAGAAAAATGGCTATTCCTGGTCAAACTGAACTCCTGTTTATTTGCGCTTGTTTTCTGTATAAGAGCTGGTTAAAGCTCTGAGCCTTTTGCAATGCTTTCTATAATGAACTATCATGGATATTTGAAGGAATTCTAAATAATGATGTGTCGTGAAAGGTAATAATATGGAACAACATAAAATATCACTTAGTACGGCAGTCCTCATGAATTTTAATATCATGATAGGATCAGGAATCTTGATTGGCCCCTCTGTAATGGCTGGAATTGCAGGCAACGCAAGTTTTCTTGCATGGTTTCTGGTGGCAGTTATTTTTCTACCCGTTGTTTTAAGTACTGTTCAATTAAGTCGTATGTGTCCTGGAGCGGGGGGATTTTATGCCTATGCAAAAGAAGGATTGAACAAGGAAGCGGGTTACTGGAGTGGATGGCTCTACAGCGTAGGATACTCCTTTTCATTTGCAGTTGAACTGCTTGCTCTTCGTTCTACAGTTTTAAAATGGATGGGTGAAAATTGGTTTGTCAGTAATCATCTCATTTTCAATGTAGTTCTTACTCTGTTTTGTATTGGTTTAAATTTGTTAAGTATCAAAGTTTTGAGTCGTATATTGAACTCGTTGACAATTTCTAAATTGATACCATTAATTGTTTTGATTTTGTTAATTCCTTTCATTTACAATCCTTCCTTTACTATTACTGCACAGGAAATTAGTTTGGTTCCTTCAGCATTGCCGTTCGCTATTTTTGGTTATTTAGGGTTCGCCTATTGTTGTTCTATTAGTCATCTGATAAAAGACAGTGAAAGAAATGCTCCACTCGCAATATTAATAGGATTTTTCCTTACCGCCCTCATTTATAGCCTTTTCCATTTTGGGCTTCTTAATCTTATGGGATCTCAAGCTTTGCATGAGTATGGAGCTCCTTCTTTTGCACAGTTTATCTCCTTACCAATTCCTTATTTAAAAACCATTTTAAGCTATCTTATTCCTCTTGCATCGGTTATTACCCTTTTTGCGGGAGCATGTGGTTTTTTAAATGCAAACTCAATTATGCTTAATGGCATGGCTCAAGAGGGGCTTTTTGTAGGGTCTCCTTTTCTTGCTCAACTTTCTGCGTCGGACAGACCTTGGGTAGCAACTTTTGTTCAAGGATTTATTGGATTTGTACTGGCAACTCTTTTGCCGAATATACAAGCTTTAGGCAATTTATGTAATATGGGGGTATTTTTATCTTTTATTTTACCCTTTGTGTCACTGCTTGCTATACAAATAAAAACAGGAAAACGGGGTAATAAATATGTAACTATGCTCGCACTTGTCTCGGTTATACTACTTTCCTTATATAGTTTTTTTGGTCTTATGAGAATTAGTTCATCCTTTTATGATCGTTTATTCTTTTTATCACCAATGATTGCATTTGTGTTTATAGGTGCCTTAGTTGCACATAGAAAAACTGTAAAGAAGGTGGAAATTCGGTCGGTTTAGGCAAAGGTCCCCTGGAATGTGGTTGTTATAATAGTGGAGCTCATGGTAAATGCATAAGGATCGAGTCGTTATCGTGGAAGTTAAAATAGAGGTATGAGCTTTACTTGAATGAACTGGCGAATTTAAAAGTAAGAAACAAGTCTAACTTAAAGCCCGTGATACATTGATCAGTAGCTAGATTTATAGTTTTATCTAAGTATAATGAATCATTGTCAAATTCTTTATTAGTCAATTATTTTTGTTATGAGTTGATAAATAGTTATATACAATTTTAGAGATAAATCTAAAGGTTTTTCAAATAGGTGTAGAGTAGGCTTTTGATAGAGGGGTAGATTTTTTTCTGATGAAACATCCCATATACGTGCTGTTCCATCAGTAGATGCTGTAAGAATAGTTAGTCCATCAGAACTAAATGCTACGGAATTTATAGCACCCTTATGTCCTTCTAGTATTCCGTTGCAGTCTCCTTCCTGTTTAAGGTCATGTGTGCATGCCGTTCCATCGGTAGAACCAGTAAGAATAGTTAATCCATCGGGGCTAAATACCACTGCATTTACTGGACCCCGGTGTTCTTCAATTGTAATCCTATGATATCCTGTGATGGTATTCCAGAGCATAGCTGTATAGTCATTACTGCAGGTGACCAGAGTAGTACCATAAGGGTTAAAGGCTCCTGCGTTTATACATTCTCCGTGTCCATAAAAGTGATTGAATGTCTGTAGTATTTTTTTTGTTTTGATATCCCAAATATGAGTCGTTCCTTCTAGGGAACCTGTAAAGAAACTTTTTCCATCAGGACTAAATGCTACGGCAGTTAAAGCTTCTTTTGTTGGCTCTACGAATGTATAGATTAATTCTCCAGTTTCTACGTCCCATCACAAGAGCAGGTAAGAACTCTCTGTTCACTGAAACTAAATGCTCCTGCATTTACTGTTCCTGTATGTCCTTGAAATTCTACACGTTGGTTTCCTGTTAAAGCATTCCACAAACGTGCCGTTCCATCTGTAGAATAGGTAAGAGCAGTACTGCAATTACGGCTGAATGTTATTGATTTTAGGGGCGCCGTATGTCCTTCAAGCACTACTATGTCCTTTTTGACTGCTGCATTCCATAGGTATGCATTATTACCACTAAGCCATGTAAGAAGAGGGTTTCCTTGAGAGTTAAAAGTTGCTAAAGCGATTGGATCTGGTATCCTTATCAACGTTGTAAAAATCAGATGTTTAAGCTCTTGAGGGAGGTTTCTGAGCTCTTTAATCATCTCGTGATTAGTAGTTTTATTTAAAGTAAGAGTGGGATTTTGCATACTGCGAATAACAGATCCCCCTGACACAAGAGCTAATGTTATGGCTGATGACAACGTATATACGATCTGTCTCATAAATTCCTTTTAAAATAGAGTTTTTTTGTAGTATCTTATTCTTCCAATAGAGCTTTTGATCAAAATTTTTATTAGTATATAAGAGAATGCAACTTCTTGGTTTAAGCGTAGTTTATTTGTTTTATTTATCAATTTTTTATACCTCTCTATCTAAGCTTTTTTAACCCTGCGCACTCATATAGTGTGAGTCATCTAATTAGTGTGAGTCATCTAATTTTTAATAATGAGATATAATTTTAAGAATAGAGGTATATTTTGATTTTCTGTAATATGAGAACTTCCTTATTATATGAGTGCAGGAGAGACTCAGCTTGCTTACAGTTGACAATTATCAGATAGTC
>JACDFK010000093.1 GCA_013815795.1 Candidatus Babelota bacterium
ATTAGCAATGTTGCAATGTTGCCTCGCAATCATGTAAATACTTACAATAAACGATGGGCTATAGAGAAGTTTTTTCGAACAGGAAAACAGCATTTAGGCTTAGCTGATTGCCAATCTCGTAAAAAAACATTGCAAGAAAAACATATATATAATGTGTTTCTTGCTTATATGATCCTTCAATTTGAACGAAAAAAGAATAAGTTCAAAAACCCAGAAAGAGCTCTTTATCACATTAAGCAGCAAAAAAACATTCCCTTAGCTATTCATTTAAAGCGTGCTAATCAGATTTTTCGCAATAACGAGGCTTCTCATGCGTAAGTCCTGTTGTTAAAGAATTTTTTTCACGAAAAATACATTGAGGATGAGTAAAAGTTCCACCGTGTGGAACAGCATAATGGATTATAAACAATGCAACCTTGATTTAAGCGTGGCTCATTACTACAGCGTCGAAAGCAAAAATAACAACCGGATCTTTTAGTATGAATGAAGAAACTATTGAAAATGAGCTGTTTTACAGTTACTTTTTCAGGTTCAAGAATATATCATGCAATGGTATAAACTCTCTATTTAAAGCAAAGATTCAATCGATAAAAAAGGATGCACACTCCAGTAAAAACAGGTTAGTTCAAGCATATCTATAAAAATACACCTTGGGAAAGAGAGAGAGAAAAAAGCGTTATTATTATTCTTAAGGTTCTTTTGGAAAGATGAAATTACTTTCTTGTGTATCCTCCCCCTGTCATCATATGGAAAAGCAAGCACCTTTTTTGCCATAGTCCCTGAAAATACCGCTAAACGCACTGGCTTCTCATCAAAATTCACGCTCCAGCAGCTTTTTTCTAATTTTTTAAGGTGTAGTCTCGAGTCCTATTTCTTTATTTTTCAATAGGTAGTAGTAATCAATAATCAATCCATATTATGTTTGAGCATAATTATAAGAAAATGTTAAAAAGTTCCTTTCCTTACCAGTGCACAAGCTCTTATTTTCCTGCTTATCGCATTTTTCTATCAACCCCACCTACATTTTGCTACACTAAAACTTCGAATTTACTAGCACATAATGCGCTACTATACCGGACACTACAACGATGCTACTCTAAAAAGAACGGTGCATTAAGAACGCAACAGTCAATAGCTTAGAGCTTTACATAAAAAGGATACGATAATGAAACAAGAATTTTCTGCAGGAGTTATTGTCTACTATGAAGAGAAAAGCAGTGCAACGATACAGAGAGTATATCTACTACTTTATTATCGTAATAAATATTGGGACTTTCCAAAAGGTAAATTAGAAAACAAAGAAACGTATAAAGAGGCAGCTCTTCGGGAACTAAAAGAAGAAACAGGTCTTGCTCTTTCTCTCAAAGAAGGATTTGAACAAACTATATCATATTTTTTTAAAGATACTGATGGGGTTCTTGTTGACAAAACTGTGGTGTATTTTGTGGGAAAAGCAGATACGAAAAATGTAACGTTATCAGATGAACATATCGACTTTGAATGGCTGCCGTTACAGGAAAGCATTTCTCAACTTACGTATGCAAACGCAAAACAAGTACTCTCGATGGCAGATAATTTTATAAATGGAAATGATGAATAAATTGGTTGCGGGGGCTGGATTTGAACCAGCGACCTTTGGGTTATGAGCCCAACGAGCTACCAGGCTGCTCTACCCCGCGTCGTTTATAGCAGTAAGACGCTTATATTTAAAGTATATAGTGCTTTTTTAGGTTGTCAAGATTTAATTATTAAAACACTTTGAATATGCCCGCCTTGAAAAAAAATATCGATTCCTTTAATATTACTTCCCTCTAATGCCCTAAAACTCATCTACGTATACTAAAAACAATTCCCTAATTAAAAAACTTTTTCATCCAATGCTTAGAGGCCCTTTACCGTTACTGAAAGCAGTTTTTCTACTCCCCACTTTCCTTTCAATCAGGGAATCCTTACAGTATCATATCAATACTCTATACTCCTCAAAAACACCTCGTTTTCTAACAGTCTTTCTGATCTGCACACAAAGAAATCTCTCGGGTGAGCTGAGCTGCACTACAGTAATCTTGATGATATAAGTGAATCTACCTGCAAAAAAACTTTATAATCATTATGATCTTTGCTTAAAAAACGAACATAAAAAAACTCCCTTTCTTACCTTACACTGGCACCTGTTTTTCTCTTAAAACTTTCTTAAACATATGTACAATATCTAAAAATGCATAAAAAAATATGCTAAAAAAAGCTCACTCAACGCCTGTAGTTCCTGCACTATTTTGAAAATATCTTACATGATTAATGTGACATGTGACACACTAGATTCAACTTCCAAAAGTTCTATAAGGAGGGGCCATTACGTCACTCCTGTAGCAACGATACTAGCTTTAGCTTAGATATTTTATTTGAAACCGTTGAACGTAAAATCTGTTTTTTATATACTAATACACAAGAGCATTTATGTCTTCATTCAACCCGAGGTTCTCATGAAAAAAAAATTATACTCTCTTACCTTAGTAAGCAGCCTCTTTACATTTTTTTCAATCACTAGTACAGGTGCACTAGAAACTGAATCAAAAGAAATGGAAAACATTATCAAGTCAGTGGTTATAAAGGATAACTGCCTGCGAGTAGCTATTAATGAAGATTTTAAAATGAAATGGTTAACCAGTAACTTTTTTGCGTATTATGATTCTGACATCGATTTAACAAAAATTCCTTATTCGATAGCGCTATTACCCTTTATTTTTAATATCTATCCCATAGTATGGATCTCCGGGAAAGACTATTCTATAGATTGTATGGATGAGGACGCCTATTATTCTCTTGAAAAAATAAAAAAAGTGTTTCAAAGACTCTATCCACAGACTTCGTTTTCCGGAAATCTTGTTCCTAAAGAACTCATAAAAAATAGACTACCCGCCCCTCATGTTTCTAGTGAAAGTGAAATTGCGGTCCTTTTCAGTAACGGACTTGACTCTACCGCCTGTTCATTCCAACACCATGATAAAAAGCAGCTTTTAATAACAGCTCAAGGACAAGCAGACCTTCCCATAAAAAAAAGACATCTCTGGGAAAGACAGAAAAAAAAATTCATGCAGTATGCTTTAGATTACGGCCATACAAACGCCTTTGTACGATCAAACTACACAGAGTTCTTAAACCGAAAAAAACTAAACAGCATAAGCCCTGAAATAGTTTCCTGGAGAGTAGATACAACCGAAGGAGTCGGACTATTTGGAATTGCAGCTCCTATTCTTTTTTCAAAAGGCCACACGACATTACTTATAGGTTCTTCATTTACCTGGGAATTCCCCTATCCTACCGCTGCCAATCCTCTTGTTGATGATAACTTAACAGTAGCCGACTCAATTTCATTACATCATGAACATTTCAACTGTAACCGCTTTGATAAGATTAAACTTATCGTCGATCTTATTAAAACAAAAAAGATAAAAACTCCTTACTTAAAAGTGTGTAACTTCAACAAGTCGGGCGAAAATTGCTGTCTTCATTGCACCAAATGCAAAACAGTAGTAAGCGGGCTTATTGCGTTAAGAGAGAATCCACTTATCTACGGCTTTCGCCTGCACACAAAAAGAGTAATCAAAAAACCGTTACGTTATTTTTCGGATGAGCAAGGATATTGGGCGGGTTGGAATTTTTGTACTATGCAAAAAAGACTTGAACAGATAGAAAAACTTCCTAAAAAGGTTCGATGGATGCTAACATGCGATTTTATGCAAAAAGTTATACGCTATAAAGTCGGTACAAAAACACGAGTAAATTGGCAGGATTTTCGTGATCTTGCACCCGATACTCTTGAGATCCCTACAACCATAGTTAACGACTGTTGCGATAATAATCAAGCTAGAAAAAAACAGGAACGAGCCAAACAGCAGTATGAAAACAGAGTGAAAAAAGCAGCCGACTCTCCCTCTCCTACAAAAAAAACTATGGTGCCAAAAAAGTGTAAGCCTAGATCAGCGTTCAGTCAAAGTGTGGGAAATAGACATACACAGTAGATATGTTTTGAGCAACAGATTTGTATGGTTAACTGCACGGACGTGAAAAAAATCAGCAGAACCTTCATTTCTACGACCCGCGCAGATTCTGTATGCTTTGAGAAAGAAATAGCGCAGATATTTGTTATCAGAACATAATTGTTCTATACTAGAATACATAAAAACAGTATTCAAAAAGGTATACGTGCTATGTCATCAACAGTACAAGAAAACAACCATCCCCATAAAGATCAAGATCATTCATTAGGTACCATTATTGAAGTAAGTGGAACGGTTATTAATGCAGAATTTCCTCGTGATTATGTCCCTGCCATTTTCAATGAACTTCATATACTTATTCCTGAAAGCAGTACCCATCCCGAAAGAATAGCAAGTGTAGAGGTTGCTCAGCAATTAGGGGACGGCATTGTACGCTGCATCGCTCTTGAGAATATATTCGGAGTCTACCGAGGGCTCAAAATAAGAGATACAGGCGGTCCTGTAAAAGTACCCGTAGGGAATCAAACGCTTGGACGAATTTTTAATGTATTAGGACATACTATAGATCATGGAGAGCCTTTAAACTCCCCTCCCAAGCTTCCTATACATCGAGACCCCCCTCCCTTTATAGAACAAAAAATCGAAAATGTAATTCAAGAAACTGGAATCAAAGTCATCGATTTAATGAGTCCTTATTTAAAAGGATCTAAAATAGGCCTCTTTGGAGGCGCCGGTGTTGGAAAAACAGTTCTTGTTACAGAGCTTATTCGTAATATCGCCATTGAGCACAAAGGAGTTTCTGTATTTACCGGCGTAGGTGAAAGAACCAGGGAAGGTAATGAACTATGGCTCGATATGAAGCGTTTTAATATGCTCGATAAAGCTGTACTCGTCTTTGGACAAATGGGTGAAATGCCTGGAGCTCGTCTTCGCGTTGGCCTTGTAGGTCTAACTATGGCCGAATACTTTAGGGATGTAGAAAAAAAAGATGTACTTCTTTTTATCGATAATATTTTCAGATTAGTACAAGCCGGATCAGAGGTTTCAGCAATATTAGGACGCATGCCTTCAGCAGTAGGCTATCAACCTACCCTAGCTTCAGAAATGGGATCATTTCAAGAACGAATTACGAGTACCATAAATGGTTCAATAACGTCTATTCAAGCAGTATACGTTCCGGCAGATGATATTACAGATCCTGCGCCTGCTACAACCTTTCTTCATTTAGATG